>JADYZI010000318.1 GCA_020853255.1 Acidobacteriota bacterium | reverse complement strand
ACGCGGAAGCCCGCACGAAGTAAGGGCATGATGCTCGCCCGGTGCGGACGCCCGCACGAAGTAAGGGCATGATGCCCGCCCGGTGCGGAAGCCCGCACGAAGTAAGGGCATGATGCCCGCCCAGTGCGGAAGCCCGCACGAAGTAAGGGCATGATGCTCGCCCGGTGCGGAAGCCCGCGCGAAGTAAGGGCGAAATAGGCAACTGTCTACCTATAACGCCCTTACTTCGTGCGGGCCTCTGCATGTTACTTATTCAATATTGAAATACTTCGCTTCCGGATGATGCACGATGATCGCCGAGGTCGATTGTTCGGGGTCGAGCATAAATTCGTCTGTCAGTTCGACGTCGATCCGATCTGGCCCGAGAAGTTCGAAGAGCTTTGCTTGATCGGCGATATTCGGGCAAGCCGGATATCCAAAGCTGTAACGCGAACCCTGATAGCCTTGGTGAAACAGCCTGGCAAGCTCCGGCGCATCATTGCCGGCAATGCCTAGCTCTTCTCTAACACGCTTGTGCCAAAGCTCTGCCAGGGCCTCGGCCGATTCGACGGAAAGGCCGTGAAACAAAAGGTATTCCTGATAATTGTCCGCCTTGAAAAGCTTCGCCGAATGCTCGCTCGCCCGTCGGCCCATCGTCACAAGCTGGAATGCGACGACATCTGTCCCGCGTGCTTCAGCTTGCGGCCCGTTCTCACCAGTCCCGCTGAGGCCCGTCGCTACCGCTCCGGGTTCTGACAGGAAATAATCGGCCAGGCACAAATTCTTCCCGCCGCGCTGATCTTTCGGCTGGCGCGGGAATGTAAATCGAAGCCTTTCGGTCGTTTCATCGTCCTGAAAAATGACAAGGTCGTTCCCTTCCGAACGGCACGGGAAATAGCCGTAAACAACCTTTGCCTCAAGCAGCTTTTCGCGGATCGCCCGGGCTTTCTGTTCAGCAAATTTCGGATAAACAGTTTCGTCAAGGATCTGCTGATACTCTTCTTTCGTCCGCTTCCCTTGCTTGAATTGCCATTGGCCTTTGAACAAAGCGGTTTCATTGATAAAGTCAAAAACCTTTGTCAGATCGGTGATCTCGACGACCTTTGAGCCGTAGAATGGGGCCTTTGGAATTACAACGTCGGTCGATATGTCGGATCGAGTTGTGTGGGAAGTGTCGCCGGTGGAACGCGATGAGACCCTAGCGGCCTCGACACCAAGTTTCGCGTCTTCGCCGACGAGGTCTTCGGAATCCGATACCGTTTGAACATCAGGCGGCACACTCGCTACCGCTCGTGTTTCTGCCTGTGCGGCCGCCGCATTTGCTTTCTCGGCGCTCTCCGTGTTCTCGGTGGTGAATTTATCCGCCCGCGTCAGTTTGTCCATCGCGTGCAGGCCGTCAAACGCGTCGCGGGCGTAGAAGAGCTCGCCATCATAAAGTGGTATCAGATCGTTATCGACATATTTTCGATTCAACGCAGCACCGCCGAGAATTACCGGAGCGCTAATGCCGCGTTCGTTCATCAATTCAAGGTTATCGCGCATCACGAGCGTTGATTTGACCAGCAAACCGCTCATCCCGATCGCGTCGGCCCTGCTTTCTTCCCAGGACCTTAGAATATCGTCGATCGGCTGTTTGATGCCGAGATTTACGACCTTGTAGCCATTGTTGGTAAGAATGATATCGACCAGATTTTTTCCGATGTCGTGCACATCGCCTTTAACGGTCGCGAGCACGAGCGTGCCTTTCTCGACGCCTTCGACGCGGTCCATAAGCGGCTCAAGAAACTTGACCGCGGCCTTCATCGCCTCGGCCGACTGGAGCACGAACGGCAGCTGCATCTGTCCGCTGCCGAAAAGGTCGCCAACCACTTTCATCCCGTCAAGAAGAATATTGTTAATAATATCGAGCGGCGGGTATTTCGTGAGCGCTTCTTTTAGCGAGTCCTCCAGCCCGATCTTTTCGCCTTCAATAATGTGTTCCTTTAAACGCTCCTCGACCGGCAGATTTGAAATATCAGGCTTGATCGACTGCGCCGTTTTGCCTTCGAACAGCGTCGTAAATTCAACAAGCGGGTCATACGTGCATATTTGCGGATCGCGGACTTCAGTCCGTATGTCGGGCGAACTGAAGTCCGCGTTCCATTTTCGGCGGTCATATATCAGATCGCGCGCGGTGTCGATCTCATGTTCATTGAACCGGATCAGCGGCAATATCTTCGAAGCATTGACGATCGCCGAGTTCATCCCAGCCTCGACGCATTCGTGGAGAAACACGGAGTTCAGCACAACGCGCGCCGCCGGGTTCAGGCCAAAAGAAATATTCGAGACGCCGAGAATAATATTCGCATCCGGCATTTCCACGCGAATTTCGCGGATCGCCTTTATCGTCTCGTCGGCGTTCTTGCGGTCTTCTTCGATGCCCGTTGAGATCGGCAAAGCAAGCGGATCAAAGAAAATATCGTGGCCGGGAATGCCGAATTCGTTCGCCTGTTTGTATGCGCGGCGGGCGATCTTCAGCTTGTTCTCAGCCGTTCGGGCCATGCCTTCTTCGTCAATCAGGCCGATGACTACGGCCGCGCCGTATTCTTTTGCAAGACTGAGAAGTTTAAGAAAGCGCGGCTCTCCGTCCTCGTAGTTGGTCGAGTTGAGAATAGATTTGCCGCCCGCGTGTTCAAGGCCGGCTTCCATTTTTTCCCACTCGGTCGAATCGAACATCATCGGGATCTTGACGTTCGTCACCAGCCGCGACGCAAGTTCGTGCATATCCGCCACACCGTCGCGGCCGACAAAATCGACGTTCACGTCCAGAATGTGTGCGCCTTCTTTTTCCTGCGATTTCGCAAGGTTGATGAGGCCGTCCCAATCTTCGGCCTCGAGCAGATCGCGCATCTTTTTTGACCCGCTTGCGTTGACGCGTTCGCCAACGATAAGGAACGACGCGTCCTGCGTGTAGGGCTGTTGAAAATA
The DNA here is from genome assembly GCA_020853255.1 of Acidobacteriota bacterium. The sequence continues at coordinate 2,618 of JADYZI010000318.1, read as the reverse complement.
GATCGACGAGGCAGACGGCGCAAGTTTTGCGTTTCTCTGCTTTGGCGCGATGCGGCCAACCCGCTCGATCACCCGCTTCAAATGTTCCGGCGTCGTTCCGCAGCAGCCGCCGACAATGTTTGTTCCGTAATCTTTCGCAAAATGTTCGACTTGCGTCGCAAAGGTCTCGGGCGTTTCGTCGTAATGCTGTTTCCCGTCCTTCACCTCGGGCAGGCCCGCATTTGGTAAAACGGAAACCGGTATCGGCGAGTTGTCGCAAAGGTACTTCAAACTATCGGCCATCTGCCGCGGGCCTGTGCCGCAGTTCATTCCGATAACATCGATCGGAAACGGCTCAAGCGCGGTCAACGCCGCCCCGATCTCGGTGCCGTTCAACATTGTGCCGAATGTCTCGATCGTAACCTGTGCGATCACCGGAACGCGGACTTTAGTCCGCTCAAAGTGCTCAAAGATAGCGGCAAGAGCAGCCTTTGTTTGCAGCAGGTCCTGACACGTTTCGACGATCAGCAGGTCGCTGCCGCCGTCGATCAGCCCGCGCACCTGTTCGCGATACGCTTCTTTCAGATCGCGATACGTGATATGCCCAAGCGTCGGCAGCTTCGTCCCCGGCCCGATCGAACCCGCGACAAAACGCGGCTGTGCTGCGGTCGAAAAATCATTCGCAACGCTCTTGGCGAGTTTGGCCGCCCGCAGATTTACGTCATACGTTTTCTCCGCAATGCCAAATTCTTTCAGCACGATCTCACTGCCGCCAAAGCTATTCGTCTCGATGACATCGCAGCCAACCTCGAGAAATGCATTGTGCACCGCTTCGATAGCATCAGGCCGCGTGTAGAGCAAATTCTCAGAACAATTCTCAAAATTCGGCCCGCCCCATTCTTCTATCGGAAGTTCAAGTGACTGTAAATACGTGCCCATTGCACCGTCGAAGACAATGACTTTCTCAATAAGTAAATCTTGAAAACGTTTCATGCTTGAGTGACTCGGAACGAACAGGAGCTAAGTCGATTTCATCCCACGGGCAGAGGCTAACTGCTTAAGGAAAATTCCGATAAGCCGGCGAGCTTGGTTGTAAAGATTCTTGGAATTCCAATATGCTGGATCCTTTTGCTGAATAAAAATCACGCCGATCCCACCATCCTTTCTTAGCGAAATCGTCATCCGTCCCCATTTGTTTCCAACATCGCCAACGCTTCTCGGTGAGGTAGATTTGTAAACGGCGAATTTCACAATCAAGTCCGCTGTCCGCTTATCCGTAACAATTATAAATCCCGCACCTCTTAACTCTCGATTAAGTTCAATCTCGCTCGCCTTATCGACACAATCAATGTAGATGTTCTTACTAGCAACGGCATCCTTCAACGCAAATTCGCGCTTAGGTTCGACATCATCCAATAACAGACGTTTCGACTTCGCTTCGATCATTGCAAGAACGACTTCATCGGAAAGTCCGCGGGCCTTAAGTTCAAGCAATGCTTCTGAGGAGGTTTCAAAGTTCGTCCGCGACTGGCTGATTTTAGCCACAATAATGCGATCTCCGACTCCCGAATCAAAGAGTTTTAGGACGTCAGCGTTGACTAGGACCGTCGACTGCGCGCTAAGGGATGCGGGACTGAGCGAAATGACCAGAGCTAACCAAGGAACAAAATTGAATCTCGTCATTTTGACGTATATCCTCCCTTAAAAATTATAAATACGTCCCTGTTTACTCTACCGATATCTCCCCGAAATAAAAAAACTCCGTGCCGCAAAGCACAGAGTTTTCCCTAAAATCTATACGATTGAACTCTTAGCTTTTTAGCGATTTTTATCGTGGCCGCAAGTCGCTCTAACTCACCACGTTGTAAGGTATAAGTTTAGCGTTTACAACGCGATGACGTCAAACCACGGGGCACTACGGTGCGTAAGACCTAAATTGGCCTAAACTCCCGTCGGAGCGTCCGAATGCGGGACGAAGCATTTGCGGCAGCGGGCCTCGTACTTATCTGACGCACCGACCTCGACGCGGGCGTCCGATTCGACGGTGCGTTGGGTAAAATTGGCGGTCGAACCGCATTTTACGCAGATCGCGTGGATCTTTGTTATGTACTCGGCCACGCACAAAAGCTGCGGCATCGGTTCGAACGGTTTTCCGGTGTAGTCCTGGTCAAGGCCGGCGATTATCACGCGTTTTCCCGCATTGGCAAGTTCAGTAACAACATCGACCAGCTCGGCGTCAAAAAACTGGCCTTCGTCTATCCCGACGACCTGAGTTTCCGGGTCAACATTTTCCCTAAGCTCAGCCGCGGTTGCCACGGGTTTTGAAAGGTGCTTGCGGCCGGCATGCGAGGCAATTTCCTCTACCGAATATCGAGCGTCTATCGTCGGCTTGAAGACCTGTACTTTCTGCCGCGCGATCGCCGCGCGATTCAGCCGTCTGATCAACTCCTCCGACTTTCCAGAGAACATTGACCCAACGATCACTTCTATCCAGCCCGTGCCGTTCTGTCTGTGCTTGCGGCGCTCGTCTGTATTGTCGAAACTAAACTCTTCAACCATCGTGTATTGTCTTTCTTCCGTCGTAAGTTTGAAGGAAAGCAAGATTAACACGAAGGAACGGAAATGTCATAAGCTGCGGT
>JADYZI010000317.1 GCA_020853255.1 Acidobacteriota bacterium | reverse complement strand
ATAAGCTGATTTTGCTCTTCACGGGTCTTGGTCAACCACGCTTCAAGTGCTGCTATATGTTTCGCGTCTATCATGCTGGCAAAATTGGATTTACAGCGGAGGAGGCCGGAAAGATCCACCGAGTTGTGCGCACCGGGCCTAGCTGCTGCGGTCGATCACGAGATTCGGGATCTCTTCCAATGCAAGAGAATACTCGGTTTGAGGCAAAACTTCAAGATTTTTTCTGGCGGCATCAGCGTAATGCATTGCGACAGAGCGTATCTCTTCGAGTATCCCGTTCTCCTGCAGCCGCCTCATTACCTCAGACCGAGCTCCGTTCTGGTAGGACCCGTCTGCGATGATAGAGCTAAGAAATTCCTTTAACTCAGGGTGCCGGCGGCATAGCAGAATGAGAGGAAGAGTAAGCTTTCCCTCAAGCAGATCGGCGCCGGATGCCTTTCCGAGAGCAGTTTCGTCAGCCGTAAAATCAAGCAGGTCGTCAGCAAGCTGGAACGCGACGCCGAGATTCATTCCAAAATCCCGAAATGCCGCCTGCCGCTCGGTGTTTGCGTTTGCCAATATCGCACCTATTTCGCAGCAACCGGAAAAGAGATATGCGGTCTTGCGCCGGAGGATATCAAAGTAGGCATCCTCAGTGATCCCGGTATTCCCGATAACGGTAAGTTGGATCAACTCGCCCTCGGTCATTTTGCGCGTTAGCCTGGTCAATATGTCCAGGATCGCAAGCGATCGTTCCTTTAGCGCGGTTTCGAACGCCGACATATAAAGCCAGTCGCCCATCAACACAGCCATGTGGTTTCCGAAACGAGCATTCACGGATTCCCGCCCGCGGCGTTTTGCTGCGTTGTCGATTATATCGTCATGGACCAGCGTTGCCGTATGGAGCATTTCCATCACGGTCGCCATACGAATGACATTCTCGCTGGCCGCATTCCCGCCGCATGCATAATTTGCAAGCAGGAGCAATGCCGGTCGCATTCGCTTTCCGCCTGAAGAACGCAGGTACTCGCCAAGATAGTCAACGGCCTGGATGTTCGAGGCCGCCTGCCGCTTGAACTCGGCCTCGACCAATGTCATTTCGTTCCGGATCAGGTCGAATACACGCAGCGCCTTCCGCTTTGAAAGGACTTCCTTTTTTATTGTTGCAAACGTCTGCATCGAATCTTACGACCAGGCCCTCAGAAATCAATTGGGACCGAAGTAGCCGCAGCTAGGTGCTCCTGTAATTATCGAACGTCATATCGATCCCAAAATCCTTTGCCTTTAGCGCGGCTATCACTTCCTGCAGCGTGTCGCGGTCTTTGCCTGAGACGCGAACGGTTTCGCCCTGGATCGATGCTTGCACTTTCAATTTTGCGTCTTTTATAAATTTGACTATCTCTTTTGCCTTGTCCGTCGGAATTCCCTGCTGGACCTTTACTTCCTGGCGTACCGTGCCCCCGGCGGCGGGTTCGACCTTTTGATAATCAAGTGCCTTAAGAGAAATGCCCCGCTTTACGAGTTTACCCTGAAAAATATCGTTCATATTTCTCAGTTTCGTTTCGTCCTCGGCAGTCAAGATGAGGTCTTTGGCCTGCAATTCGACATTCGCCTTGCTTCCCTTAAAGTCGAACCGCTGCGAAACCTCTTTAGTCGTCTGATTTATCGCATTCGTGACCTCGGCATAGTCGGTCTTTGATACGATATCGAATGAATTTTCCTTTGCCATACGAAATTATTTAACCACAGATAAACACGGAATTACACTGACTAGGAAAGTTTCGATATTTGCGGGGAAAATATGCCTTCGCCGGGCACGTCGAACCGAAAAAAGTCCACAAAATTCTGCGTGGTCCGGGCAGCCAGATGCTCAAATTCAATTCCGTAAAGCTCCGCAAGGAACTTTGCCGTATGCACCACAAACGCCGGCTCATTGCGTTTGCCGCGAAACGGAACTGGCGTGAGAAAAGGGCAGTCAGTTTCGACCAACAAATGGTCAAGCGGCACCACACGGGCCGCTTCACGTAGGTTCTCAGCTTTCTTGAACGTAACGTTGCCGGCAAAGGAGATAAGGAATCCGATCGCTATCAGGTCCTCGGCCATTTTCGGTGTGCCGCCAAAGCAATGCATTATCCCAGGAGCGCGGACACTCTTGTCCGCATCGGCGGTTCTTCCGCCGAGATCTTCCACACCGATCACATTCTTCGAATCAGTGAGGTCAGTTCGCGTCGAAGCGACGCTCACGTGGACAAGAGTGTCCACGCTCCGATCAAACTCCTCCGTCAATATCTCAACCGTTTCATCATCAGCGTCGCGGCTGTGTACGATGATCGGCAGTTTCAATTCCCTTGCCGTTCGGATCTGTCTGCGGAAAACCTCTCGCTGCACATCACGCGGGCTGTGGTCGTAATAGTAATCTAGTCCGATCTCGCCCCATGCGATCACCTTCTCCGATGAACGCACAAGAGAGATCAAATGCTCCTCGGCCTTATCGTCGTACAGCTTCGCATCATGCGGATGGACACCGACGCTTGCGAAAATGTTCTCGTACTTTTCAGCCACCGCCACCGCCCGCCGAAAATCATCCGTCCGCGGATCGCCAGTTCCAACATTCAGCATCGCCGCAACGCCCGCGTCACGGGCACGCTGAACGATCAAATCGCGGTCCGCATCAAACTGCTCGCCGTCTATATGGCAGTGGGAATCTATGAATCTCATTTAAACAATTCGCGTCACTTCGCAACTTGCGCAGTAGCAAATATCAATACCCGTCCAATGTGACGAAGCGTTTGAGCTCAGTATCATACGACAATCACTACTTCAGAAAGTGAAATGTATCGATAATTTGATCAGACTCCTCTTCGTTTGCCTTTGAATGTTCGGACCCTACAAATGGACCAATCATGAGGTGGAAAATTCCTTTATCGTTCGCAGCAAGATACACGATCGAATATGCCCCATTCTTGTATGTGATGACATATCTATAGCCCGGATGCCCATCGATCGTCATTTCTCGTCGTTCCTTGTTCGAATCACGAAAAGCGAATTCGATATCACCCTTTGAGTACTCAAGAAACTTTTCAGTGGTTTCACCCGAGTCTGGATTGTGATCGCCAAAAAACAACTTGATTTTCTTTTCAGCTGAATCGCATTCAAAGTCGTAACCGTACCGCTTGCCGGCTTTATAAGTATACTCGTCTTTTCGCCTTATTTGAGGACTACATGGCAAGCTTATCTTGAATCCCGCATCGTCGGATGTAAATTCCTTAAGATTGGAATTCTTGTGCGGACCAACGCAACTTACGGAGACAAACGCGAGAAGAACTACATTGATAAGCCTTTTCATTTCAGTCTTGCTTCGATCTTCACATCCTCCCCAAAAGTCGCGATCGCAAGACTCGAGCCGTAATTGACGCCTATCAACGCAACGCAGAATATTAGTCAGACTCGGCTGGGATTTCTACTCGAAGACGTTACCACTTTGAACTGATTCAGGAATTGACAACGCCTATTTTGAAACCAATTCAGACCTATGCTGCTCCGTTATCCGAATTAGAGTCCTAAGGGCCGCATTGACTGCCTCGGAATCGGGAAAAACTCTTGCAACGTCTACGTCCAGCTGAATCTGGTTCATCAACTTTCTGCCTTCGCCTACCCGACGCACCTTAAGTTTTGTAAGGTCATATTCAGGCCTAAGGTCATCATTCAAATCGTTCGTTTCCATAGTCTCTGCTTTCCTTCGGGGTCGCCACTCTCGCACTAATAATTCTAATCATTTCTCCACGTTCGGTAAATGAGATTAGCAACAGTCTCCCAGAACGTGAACGTCCAACTACAATGAATCGATGTTCGTCATCTGAATGTTCTGGATCATAAAACTCGATGTTGAAAGTGTCATCAAATACCGTCTGAGCCTCTTCAAAAGAGATCTGATGATCTTTGAGATTTCTGGCGGCCTTGTCTGGATCCCAATCGAACTGCATCTATTTCAACCTAGCTCCGATCTCTACATCCTCCAGAAACGATGCCAATGCCGGATTTGGGCCGGAGTCGTCTTCGAGGGATGCGGCGCAGATCATGCCTTGCGATTCTAGGCCGCGCATTTTTCGGGGTTTTAGGTTGGCGACGACTATGACCTTGCGGCCGATGAGTTTTTCGGGGTCGTAGTATTCGGCGAGGCCGGCAAGGATCTGGCGTGGTTTTTCTTCGCCGAGATCGACCTCAAAACGGAGGAGTTTGTCCGCCTTTGGAATACGTTCGGCAACCTTTATCTCGCCGACGCGAAGTTCGACCTTTAGGAAATCGACGATGGTGATGAAGTTGTCATCCGCCTCCGCAGTGTCAGAACCGCCCGCGGTAGCCGGCTCACCTGAACCGCTTGGATCAACCGAGTCGTCCGGCTTCTCTGATAAACCGCCCGCTACCGCAGGCGGCTCTGACTTAATTTCACTCATAACTTTAGCTTTATCGATTCTCGGAAAAATAGCTTGAGGCTCGTTGATTCTGGTTCCGGGACCCAGTCCGGCCCATTTGAGCGCGGCAGGATCGATGGCGGACACGGGACTTGTCGGGAGTGTGCCCGATTCACTGCCAGGGGCATACTCCCTACCGGTCGTGTTTCTGCCAAGGCCGAGCTGCTCATGGATTTTCGCGGCTGAATCGGGCATTACCGGATAGAGCATCACGCTGAGCCAACGGAGCGTTTCGGCGGAGCGATAGAGGACCGCGTTCAGCGTTTCAGCCTGATTCCCCTCCTTGGCGAGTACCCACGGTTTGGCGTCGGAGATCATCTTATCGACGCGGGCGATGACCGACCACAGTGTTTCGAGCGCCTGGCTGAAGTCAAAATTATCGAACCGGCGTAAGAATTCGTCGCGGGCGTGCTCCAAGACCGACACGAGTTCGCCGCCGTCCGGTTCGACACCCGCACGGCGTGCGTGAATATAATTTTCCTCGGCGATCTTCCCGTCGGGAACCAGGCTTTCGCGATATTTGGCGATCATCGAGAGAGTTCGATTTGCGAGGTTCCCTAGTCCGTTCGAAAGATCGGCGGTTGCACGGTCGATCAGATTCTCATAGCCGAACCGGCCGTCCTGGCCAAAGACCATGTCGCGGAGAGCAAAATACCGCACCGCGTCGATCTGAAAATGTTTATGTAATACATCAACTTCTATCACGTTACCCAACGTTTTGCCCATCTTACGGCCGTCGGCATCGAGCCACATTCCGTGAGCGAAAACGCCTTTCGGCAATTCCAAACCGGCCGCTTTCAGGAACGAAAACCAATAAACCGTATGAAATCTAAGTATGTCCTTGCCGACCAAATGCGTCGCCGGCCAATATTTCCACAGCTCTGGCTCTTCAACGTGACCTGTCTCGGCAACGGCCTGACATGCTCCGCCATAGCCAAGCGCTGTAATGTAATTCGACAACGCATCAAGCCAAACGTACATTACATGTTCTTCATCGCCCGGAACGGGAATTCCCCAGGAAACCGAACTCTTTTGCCTGCTGATCGAAAGGTCCTGCAAACCGCCGCGAACAAATGACAATACTTCGTTCCGCCGCGCTTCGGGCCGGACAAGTTTTGGATCGCTTTCTATCAGATCGATCAAAAACTCGTCGTAATCCGAGAGCCTGAAAAAATAGCTTTCTTCCTCGACCTTGTCCAACGGCCTCTCATGTATCAGACAAAATGGAATATCAGAACCATCTGGTGTCGAATACTCATCTTCCGTCTTGAATGCGGCGCACGGAGCACAGAACCAGCCTTCGTAAAAGCCCTTATAGATCGCGTCGTTCCCTTTTGGCGTCTTGTTTTTTGCTATCTCGCGCCACAAATGCTGCGCGCCGGCGTAGTGATACGCTTCGGTCGTCCGCATAAAAATATCGTAACCGCCGTGTGCCGGATCTAGCCCGAAATCGGCAAACATACGCTTTAGCTCGCCCGAAATAAGATCGACCTGTTCCTTCGGCGTCCGTCCTTCGCGCTCCGCGGCCCGCTGAATGTTTATTCCATGTTCGTCCGTCCCGGTCAGAAACAAAACGTCAAAGCCGCGCTGCTTTTTGTAACGATGTATCGCATCGGCGACGATCGTAGTGTACAGATGCCCAAGATGCGGCAAGCTGTTGGCGTAGTAGATAGGGGTTGTAATGTAGAAAGTTTCCGGCATCAAGAAATATCACGAAGGCGTAACAAATTGACCCCGTAGCGTTCGAACACAGGGTCTTCGGAAATAATGGTCATCTCTTCGAACTTCGCCTGGGAGATCAACAACCGGTCGAAAAGGTCGCCGTGTATGCGAGGTAGAGAATGCACTCGCGTAACGTGATTAAGGTCGATCGGCAAGTGGCGGTATCCGGCCCGTCTAACCCGATCAGGGAAAAACACTTCCGGCTCCTCAGGAAGCTTTAATTTTCCTGATCCAAATTTTATTGCGGCTTCCCAAGCGCTTGCGTCCGACAAAAAAAATTGATGCGATTCGACATTCTCAAAAAATGACCTGGCTTGATCTGGAAAATCGTGAAGGTCCGAGAAGATCCACAGGAAAACATGGGTATCGAGCAAAACTTTCATTCGTTATCATCATTTTCGTCAGGAAAGATCTTCGGGTCGGTCAAGGCTTCCCAAATATCTGGCGGCCATTCGTCAAAATCGTCGGCAATGAATATTTTGCCGGCGTCCATGCCAAACCAATCCTTCGACATTTTTTTGTACGGCACCAACATTACCTCTGGCTCACCGTTCTTTGCGATCACGACCTCTTCGCCATTCTTCACTTTTTCGATCAGTTTGCTCAAGTTCGTTTTCGCCTCATGGACATTTACCTTTGTCATAAGTGCCTCTGAACTGAAGTATATTATGACTTAGCTAAGTTCACAAGTTTAATTAGCTAACCGCTAAAATCGCTTCTTGTCCGCCGCAGCAAATTCGTCCGTTTCCTTATATCTCGGCATCGATGGGGCATTGCCAAGTTTTACGCCGATAGCGAGACCGAGTTCGGCGTTTTGGACCATTGCGTCCGCGTCCCACCAGGACTTGAATTCGTCCGAAGCCTGATGATAATACTTCGCGGTGTAATCGCGGAAAAAGGTAAGGGCCTCGCCGGTCAGCGGCTCAACGAAATTGTCTCCGTGGCGCAGCGATATGGCCGGAACGCCTGCTTTTGCGAAAGGAAAATGGTCCGAGCGAAAAAAGAAGCCCTGTTCGGGCCGAGTGTCGCCCTCGAGCGCTAATTTGCGTTCCGCGGCGACTTCGCTGACGATCCCATCCATTGTTGAACGCTCGGCTCCAAGGGCAGAAAAGTCGGATGTTCTGCCAAAGAAGTTAACGCCGTCAATGTTCACATTCCCTGCTATTGACCGAAGCGGGATCAACGGGTTTGCGGCAAAATATTCGGCGCCGAGCAGGCCCTGCTCTTCGGCTGTCGTAAAAATAAAATAGCTCGAACGCTTTGGCCGCTGAAACTTCGGCATCTTGCTTAGAACTTCGGCAATACCGATAGTTGCCGCCACGCCGGACGCGTTGTCATAAGCTCCGTTAAATATCTTGTCGCCGCTTGCATCCGGCTCACCTATCCCAAGATGGTCCCAGTGAGAGGTATAGACGACATATTCTTTCTTTAGTCTTGCGTCGCTTCCCTCAACAACGCCGACGACGTTTGGCGAGTCGAATGTCTTGAAATCACTCTTTAACTCAAGTTTTACTTTAAGTCCAGTGTTGATCGGCTTAAAGCCGCGTGTTCGGGCGGCGGAGGCCAGTTCGCCCAAGTTTAACCCGGCCGAGTCAAGCATCGTCTTTGCCGCTTCGCCTGTCATCCATGCTTTCACGGCCAGGAACGGCGTCTTATCGCCGGGAGCTCGGGCGATCTCGTAGCGCCAATTCCCGTTCGAGCTGCGGATAACGTTCCAGCCATAGCCGGCGGATTCGGTTGTGTGGATGAGGATCACGCCCGCGGCACCGCGCCGAGCGGCCTCTTCATATTTGTATGTCCAGCGGCCAAAATAGGTCAGTGCCCTGCCGCCGAACAGGTCCGGCTCATCGGCCGTCGCAGGCGGGTCATTGACGAGGATCAAGAGCACCTTACCCTTGTAATCGGCCGCCGGGCCGCTGTAATCGTTCCAGCGATACATTGGGGCATCAATGCCGTAACCAACAAAAATAAGGTCGGCATCGAGCGAGACATTTGCAGTTTGAGCACTCGTCGTTGCAACGAATTCGTCTGCAAACTTGAGCTTTGCCGTCCCATTCCTACCCGAAACATCCAGATGAGTATTCGGGTCGGCCTTCACACCGATCATCTTTACGTTCTGAAAATAGCTCTTGCCATTGCCCGGCTTGACGCCAGCCCTTTTTAATTCATCAGCAATAAACTGAACGGCACGTTGGCCGCCCGCAGTTCCGGGCCCGCGGCCTTCCATATCATCGGCGGAAAGGCGAATGACCCGTTGGCGAAGCTTTTCGCCGTCAAAACGAGCCGAAAGGTCCTGCGCGGCAACGCTTGTTATCGAAAGTAGTGCGGCGGCAAGGAAGATCAGCGTTCTTTTCATAGTTAATGTAGTTTCTAGACGTCGGCGAGCCGACAGTTAATGTTTCACGTTAACGCAGGCGATCGCCGTTCTCAGCCTTTTATCAAACTCATTGCCTCGGCTCGCGTCCTGGGATCGCTGCGGAAACCGCCAAGCACCGCCGATGTTATAGTGACCGCTCCGGGCTTTTTGACGCCGCGCAAGGTCATGCAGGTATGCTCCGCCTCGATCACAACCATCACGCCGACGGGTTTGAGTTGATCGAACAGCGTCTTGGCTATTTGCTGCGTCATGCGTTCCTGGACCTGAAGGCGGCGGGCGAATATCTCCGCGATCCGGGCGAGTTTTGATAACCCGACTATGCGGCCGCCTTTTGGAATATAGGCGATATGGCATTTCCCCACGAAAGGGGCAAGATGGTGTTCGCAAACCGAAGCAATGGAGATGTCTTTGACCAATACCATTTCGTCATGCGAATCACCCGGCAATGGAACAATGTGCTCCTTCGGGTCCTGCCACATTCCTTCGGTAAGCTCGGCGTAGAAATCCGCCACGCGTTCCGGCGTACGCCGCAGGCCGTCGCGTTCAGGATCTTCACCCATACCTTCAAGCATCAGCCGAACGCCGTCAGCTACCTTTTTCAGATCTACTTTTGATCTCGCTTTTTTAGGCATAATGAATAGCTACCGCACCGCAGAACGGGCAGATCCTTTGAAGGCGGCCAGCACCTCAGCGTTTACCTGCCGGAACGGTACTCCGTGTTCCAACGCGGCACGCCTTACCTGTTCATACTCGGGCATCACGTTAACGGTCCGGCCGCGGAACGCCGCCATCTTTACTTCAATGTTCCCATAGGCCGTCTCCACAGATTGGACCTCGCGCGGCAATGAGACTCGGTCAACCGTACGCAACCTTATCCCGAGCGTCGTAGTCTCGGCGAACAGCAGATCCTGAAGCTTTCCCGAGCTTTGCCTGCCGCACAGGACCGACAGCAGCATTGCCGGGCGGCCCTTTTTCATCTGAATAGGCGTGATCCAGCAATCAAGTGCCCCCTCGCCGAGCGCCCGCTCGGCAACAAACCCGATCTGCTGGGCCGGCATATCATCAATATTTGTCTCAAGCAGCACCAATTCTTCGCTAACGGTTCCATCGGGAGCGTTCAGCGCGGTATTCATAGACGCCGCTTCCCCAACGATCAAACGCAGTACGTTCGGAAAACGGTCATAGGTTCGCGTGCCTGCGCCATAGCCATTCCGCTCAACGATCATTTCCGGCATCGGACCATGATCACCACACAGCGTCGTTATGATGGCCGCACCGGTCGGCGTCAGCAACTCACCTTCGATCTCGGTCGAATACGACGGAAAGCCTTCAAGCAATCTTGCCACGGCAGGTGGCGGAACAGGATATTTCCCATGCTCCATCGTTACAAATCCGCTGCCGACGTGCAGCTTTGAGCACGAAAAATGCTCGATCCCGAGCATCTCAAATCCAATACAGGAACCGACCACATCCACGATCGCGTCAACGGCCCCGACCTCGTGAAAATGGACCTTTTGAACTTCTATTCCGTGAACTCCCGCCTCGGCCTCGGCCAGCCGCTTGAAAATGGCCTTTGATCGTTCTTTGACGGTATCGGAGAGTTCCGAACTATCAAGAATCGCCTCGATGTGATGAAGGTGACGGTGCTTTTTTTCATCGGGCGCCTTGACCTCAACATGGACGGCGGAAATACCGGACCTGTCGGCCGTAGTAAACTCAAGCGAGAACTCGGGAACATCAAGCT
>JADYZI010000316.1 GCA_020853255.1 Acidobacteriota bacterium | reverse complement strand
TTGAGATCTTTGATTATCTCTTCGCTGATCACTTTGCGCTTGAACCGCCGCAGAGCGCTTTCGATCGACTCGTTATTATTAACTGAAATGAATGCCATTTGCTTTTCACCCCCTTTCGGCAAAGATAGTGCCGGATAGGCAAACTAATATTTAACCTTAATCCGGCACCAAAAGCAAACCGGATCAGGCCTCGTTCCTGGCGGGAAATGCGCGGTCTGCCTATCCTTCTCTGCGGCCGCTCATCGAAACAGCCATCAGGCGGCCGGGGAATGTTCCGAAGTCCTCGATCACGACCGTGTCTCGCCCATTTTCGCCGGAGTTGTTAAATTTGATCTTTGCCGCCGGGATAAACGTTCCCATGCCCTTGCCGGTTTTCGGGTCCACACGTATCTCGACATATCCGAACGGATAATCGACCGACCGAAGGCCGCGCCGCAGCTCGCCAAAGCCAAGCCAGCGTTGAAAAACAGCACGAATTCGCGTATCGCCGCCGTCTTTGTCAACGATCACGGCGAGCAGGTCGTGACCCACCGAATTGCCGAGCGAAAAGCTTCCAAGATCATTCGAATCTATCGCGTCCAAAAGTTTGTCCTGTCCCTCGCTCTTCAGCACGGACAAGTACCTTGCCGCATCCGCCTGCGATGTTTCGCCGGTTACGATCATCTTGAACGGCTCCGAGATCGTTCTCGTATTCATCCGGGAACCATAGATCAAAGCAGTCCCGGTAAAGGTCATCTTCTCCTGCGCCGCCGCCGCCGTCGCCATCGCCAACATGCACACCACGTAAAAGGTTATTCGTTTCATATACTTCCATCATCGCGCCTGTGAAACCCACCCAATGTACTCATTGGAACATACGGCGCTCGCAAATAGGTTTTCCTGGAACTATTTAACAGCTTGCATCGTGATCAATTGAATTATTACAAGCTTGTAATAATTCAATTGATCGTGTAACATTTAAGTAGGAGGTAGTATGACCGGGCATCAGCTGTCTCAGTATCGGAAGAAAATGAAACGAACGCAGTTGCAGACCGCGCGGGCGCTTGGGATATCGCAGGCCTATCTATCGCTGCTGGAAGCAGGGAAGCGGCCTGTGACCGCCCGTCTGCAGAGAAAGGCCGTGACATTCTTTGAACTTCCGCCAACGAAGGTGCCGGCCCAACTCACGTTCGGCGAACTGCCCGTTATCACCGACGACCAACTCGCATCCGACCTGGCCGATCTCGGCTACCCCGGCTTTTCGCATCTAAGGCGCAAGCGTCCCAGGCGAAAGAACCCCGCCGACGTGCTTCTCTCGGCCCTTAACGCCCCGCAGCGAGAGGCCCGTGCCGTCGAGGCTCTTCCCTGGCTGCTGCTTGCCTATCCGGACATGAACTGGAACGAGGTCACTCGTCTCGCCAAAATGCTCGATCTCCAAAACCGACTGGGATTTCTGATGAATGTCGCCGGCGGAATGGCAGAGAAAAGAAACAACAGGCAGCTCGCAAACCTGTTACGCTCACGCGAAGCCAAACTTGAGCGCTCAATGCTTGCCCGCGAAGACACCCTCTGCAACGAAAACATGACACGAGCCGAACGCCGCTGGCTCGATTCAAATCGTTCGCACAACGCAAAGCATTGGCGAATACTTGCGGATCTGCAGCCCAGAGATTTGAATCACTATGACTGAAACCCAACCGCCCGAGCCCTGGTTCTCATTCCTGAAGGACATCGACGATCTTCTCATAGTAGAAACCCAGCTCCACTGCCTCGGCGGCTTCGTCGTGACGGTCATCTACGGTGCCGACAGGTCAACCGTCGATCTCGATGCCCTCTCGCTGGTCGGGCGAGATTCGCCCATTTGGGAACTCGCCGGCCGAGGCTCGGACCTGCACAAACGACATCACGTCTATCTCGATCGCGTCGGCATCGCGCCGCTTCCCGAAAATTACGACGACCGGCTGACCGAGGTCTTCACCAACACCTTCAAACACCTCCGCCTCTTCGCCCTCGACCCTTACGACGTCGCCCTTGCAAAGAACGAACGAAACTCCGCCCGCGACCGCGAAGACGTAAAACACCTCGCCCGCGTCGTTCCGTTCGATCTCGAGATTCTGAAACAGCGATACTACGACGAACTACGCGTTTACCTAGGCAACCCCGATCGCGAAGATCTAACGCTAAAACTATGGATAGAAATGATCGAGGAAGAACGCCAAACATCGCGGCAATAAAACCGAAATGAAAATTATGCGCTGCGTCGCGCCTACCCAAGGTTCATCGCCGCTTCTTTCTTCCCCGCATCTGTTTTACGGTAACGGTTTCGGTTAGTTTGAGGAGAAGGCGTTGGCCGTCGGAGCTGAACTCGGGGTTGATGAATCGCTCGGTGGTGTCGATTCGGATACCGTAGTGCTTACAGAGCGGGGATGCCTGGATCCGCCATCCGCTGGTTGTCGTTTTGACAGGGAACGCGGCCGGCACGCGAAAGGCGTGGACAGGCTCGAGGGCGATCACACTGTCGTCTGTGCTGTAATAAAGATAAACGGCCGGCGGCTTGCCCAACAGACGGTAGCAATTCTCGTTCAACCGGATCAGCCCGCCGCGGTTGATCGTGACGTGGAGCCGATCGTGTGTCGAAAGGGTTGGCCCGGCCATGAACTTTTCCAGCTTTCCGACGATGATCATAGAAACAAGACTATTGTGCGGAGCACGCAAGAACGTTTCATTGATAGCACACAAAGCCGCGAAAAGTCAATGGCTGATCCAAGCGGGGAATGCATCAGTTTGGATCGTCGTCGAATACAGAAGCCCGCGCGTTAGAGTCTGTTTCAGAACGCAATTTGGGCCGCGAAGCGGCTCGAAGGAGGTCGATCGATACCAGCTCATAGAGGGTGTCTGAAATGGCCAAACGTCTGAGGCATCAATGCATTTTTGAACGCGGATCAGGCTGGATCGAGCGGATTTTACGGATCTTCCGGCGGCTATGCCCGTTTTTTCGGTTGTGCCGATTTTCAGTTTCGGTGCTTTCGAAACCCTCCGTTCTTTAGCCCAAAAACCGGAAATTTTGAAGCCGCGAGTGAAGCCATCAGAACTCGCGAAGTCTGTTTCGCTTTCAGGGGGAAAGGAGGGGCAGCGACCGCTCGCCGGATCGTATTATTCACCTAACTGCGTTAAAGATTTGCGGATACCATTTCGAAAGCTCGGCGGAAGCATGATAGGTTCCGCGAAATACTGGTCTTGCGCGTCCAGTTGAAGAGGCTTGTACCCGACCACGACCATCTCGCTTTTGCCCGGTACTCGAGCAAAGTCTTCGGGAGTAACCATCATTTCGACGGTATCTCCAGGCTTGATCTCATATGTGGGCGAACCGTTCATGCAGACCCATGCGTTGGCATCGAGCCCGTTGATCAGCAGTTCAGGCGATTCGCATAGCCCCGAATATCCCAGGCACGATACCGTTTTTGTTGACCCATTATAGATGAGGAATCGCAATGTCGAGTCGTTTACGCCGATATACGAAACACGGATTCCAGCCGGTGCTTTGGGAGCTTGATCAGGACCCAGGTGGGATCCAGGCTCGGGTATATCCGCCGGCAATGAAAATTGGGCAGCAACATCTGTGGAAAAAGCCGCCGTCTGAATACCAAGAAAAAGAGCCGCTAAAAAGATAAGTGTTCCAATTATCGTTCCGTGCATGCTTAATTAGACACCGGTGCAATAGAAAAGTTGCATTCACATTAAAAAAAGCCCCGCCGATCGCTCGACGAGGCTTTTTTCCCCAATGGCTTTAGCAACGGACTTATTCGGCCACGGCCATTGATTTTTCTTTCTTTTCGCGTTTGATGCCACCGATCTGGACGAGGGGTTCGGCTTTTGGGCCGGCCTTTTCGGTGACCATTTGGTTGTAGAGTTTGCGCATCATCTGCATTTCTTCAGCGGCGGTCTTGAACCGTCAGGAATTACCTGCCGTCGTAAGTCACTCGTGGGTCGCTCATTAACGTGTCGGCCAGCCCGATAAAGTGTATTGCGATGGCCGCGATGGCAATGACCATTGCGGTGAGGGCGGCAATTGACGTTACCTTCCTTCCGTTGCGGGCCCGGAACGGGACGAAGGCGAAAACTGGCAGGATCATAAGGGCGGCAATGCCGGCAGGAATGGCGATCAACAAGATCTGAGAGATCCACGCTCCGGTTCCGGTTGGATTGTTTGTGTTCCGGCCGAGCACTACATCTACAACAACTGACCACGCGTAAGCAACAAGTGTAGGCGAGATCAGATTCGGCAAGCCAGCGACCAGGTATAGGAATCCCGGAGGGGACGACTTTGTCCGGTCGGACGACGTTCGAACCAGAACGTAAACGATGCCCGCAACCCCAATAGCGATCGAAAGGCCAAGCAGTCCCAGCGTCACGAAGTTGATCGATGCCAGGGACTCGGCGATAGAATCCATCCCGGCGTTCTCGGCATTCTTGAGTTCAATGAAGGCCTTGATCGTCATGATCGCTCCGGCGATTCCACTAAGTGAGGCAACGCCGAACGAGACGGCAGGCACAACGCGCTTCAGGACGGAAACGCAGGCCCGCTCAGACACTTCGGGCTGGTCCGATTCTAAAAAGAGGCTCACGGCTGAGAGTTTACCATTTGCGGTCCGTGAGACCAGAATCAACATTGGCGGAATTTTCGACTGGGAATAGAGCCGGGAGATCCGGTCCGGGAAGTAGAGGCAAATCGGTTTTGCCTTCGTGTTCCCTGAAAGGGACAAAGTTAATAGCCCAGGGTGCAGGCCGATAGGTCGGAACCCTGGGATTTGGCCGGAACAATGATCGCGACCCCGAAGGGTCGAACATCCGGGTGGCTTGTTCGACCCCTTCAGGGTTGCGGCGTAATTGGGACCGATCCAACGGGTTTCACCCGTGGCTATTTCCTGTTTCCCTTTCAGGGAAAAGAGAAAAGGATCTCGCACCGGTTTAGGTATCTTTTTCAATCGTGACTACGGAACCACTTTTGATATTCGCGAGCGATTCGAGGACCTTAGGTCCGAACGGTGCCAGGTCTTGGTAGCGGTTGCTGACGGCACGGAGTACGATCACGGCGATATCGTAGTTTGGGAGATTCTGCTGAAATGAAAGGTTGCGATCGACGGTGACGAATACGTCAAACGCAACTTCGGCGAGTTTCATGAGGGAGCCGTTCTTTACGCCGGCCCAGCCCGCTTGCGGGACAGTCTTGACTTCGTGTTCGGGAAACTCGCCGCCAAATCGGCGGTCGATGCATTCGTCAAGGAGTATCTTCACGCGGCAAGCTTCTCCATTGCGTTCTCGGCTTGCTTGAGATACTCGATCACTTGTTCGCGGCTGACTGTAGGGAAGCCTTCGAGAAAATCGTCGATTGTGTCACCCGCCATAAGGAAGTCGATTAGCGTCTGTATCGGCACGCGCGTACCGGCGAACACCGGCGTTCCGCCCATCACGTCTTTTGAGATTGATACAACTTGGGTTTTCATGATCTCTATTCTACGTCAAGTTCGTACGGCTTAGAAAGAAAAAAGCCCCGCCGTTTTGTCGGCGAGGCTTCGTAAGAATGAACCCAGTCGCGATCGCTCTCGGTTCTGACAGGGAACCCCCGCTCACGCGAGGTAGGAATGATTATTCCGCCACGGCCATTGATTTTTCTTTCTTTTCGCGTTTGATGCCGCCGATCTGGATCAGGGGTTCGGCTTTGATCTGGGCTTTCTCAAGAACCATTTGGTTATAAAGCTTTCGCATCATCTGCATTTCTTCAGCGGCGGTCTTGGGGCCTTCCATTTCGGGTTTGTTGGGCCTCGTCAGATCGACCGCGTTTAGTTTTAGGTTGTGCGACTGGTCTTCAAGATCGACCTCCTTGCCGCGTGCAAATACCTCGTGGCGGCCGTGGTCTTTGTACCACTGCGCGACGGTCGCGTTCTGATGCATATGCTCTATGATGTTGCGCCAGCCGATGCCGGTGTTATAAGCACAGAACGAGATCTCGCCTTCCTGCGTGCCGTACGGGATGATGCACATCTCGGTGCGGCGGAAGTCGTAGTTGAACAGGTCCTGGAACCACATTCCCGCGATGAACAGGAAGTTCCACGGATCTTGCCGACGCTTCTCGATGTCCTCCATGGTCCGTTCCG
>JADYZI010000315.1 GCA_020853255.1 Acidobacteriota bacterium | reverse complement strand
CCAGCACTACCGCAACGGTCTGCGGGTTCTCAGATTGGAAAAGCTTGGCTATCTGCTGCGGATCGGTCTTTTGCAGGACCTCGAAACTTACCGGTGTTTCGATAGAATGCATTACCTTGTCCGTCAATCGCTTTGCCTGTTCGGTGCCGAAGCTTTTCATCAGCAGCCGCTTTGCGTAATCGACGCCGCCGGCGGAAACGAACGAACGGGCGGTCAGCAATTGATGGAATTCTTCGAGGACGGTATCGGAAACCTGAGATTTGATCTTCGGAAGGGTGGCAAGCTCTTTTGAAAGGGCATGTACCTCGGCCTCATCAAGCTGTTTGAAGAGCTCCGCTGCTGCCTCTTCGCCAAGCAGCAGGCAAAGTATGGCCGCTTTGCGGATGCCGCCAACAGACTCAGGCCGAGGCGGGGCCGCGGGCAGCTCGGCGGTTTCGGAAAACGTAACTAGCGATTCGATCGGTTTTTCTGACATTAGGACTCTCTTTTTTCTCTACTAATTAGTTCTTATGCCTTTTCCGCCAGCCATCCGCGCATTGTATTGACAACGGTATCGGTGTCGCTGAGCGTCTGTTCGACGAGTTGCTTCCGCATTATTTCCACGCGTTCTACGTTTGCCGACGACTTCGTGTCCTGCCCCATCCGCGCCTGAAGTTCCCCGACGGTCATCATTTGCCGCCCGCCTGGATGTGCGTCACCGTCTTCGCCAGGCTGCAGTGCCAGAGCACGCCTGTCACCGGGCCGTCCGCCGTCACCCAACAGATCTGGATCAGTCGAAGACGTTGCCACGGTCTTGATCGCTCGGAGCGCGGGACGGATAGCAAACAGAAGCAGCAACACAGCTACGATCAGAAGAATGCCGTATTTCGTAAGGCTCGAAACGAGTGCCTTGTTTCGTTCCAGGAATGGGGCTGCGGCATTCTCTTCGGCTGCCAATTTATTGAACGGCATCGTTTGTACGACGACCGAATCTCCCCGTTCGGCATTTATACCAACCGCCGCAGAAACAAGGTCCTGGATCTGTTTGAGTTCTTCGGGCGACCTCGCAACCCCGACATCGTTTACATTCTTGTGATCGACGACGACCGAGACTGACATTCGATTGACACGTCCGCCGCCGCCAACGGTCTTCGTTACCGTTTTGTCGATCTCATAGTTGACCGTCGAAGTACTCCGCTGATCGCCGGAGGCGGGCACTGGCGCCGGCTGAGCAGGCGGCGGCGCCGTCGCAGGATTATTTGACCGCGCTCCGGCCACACCGCCATTTGGGTTTGTCTGCCCGGCCCTGGTATTTCTTGCTTCGCTTGATGTTTGCTGTGACCGGACCACCTGAGATTGCGGATTGTATTTTTCTTCGCTTTGCTCAATACGGCTGAAATCGAGGTCAGCCGATACGTCCGCACGCACATTGTTCTCACCAACCACCGGTTCGAGCAGTGCGATGATCCGGGCGGCGTTCTCAGCTTCGTACTTCTGCTTTGCTTCAAGCTGGGCGTGGAACGCACCGGCGCCGTTCGAAGGATCTGTCTTTCCTGAGCCGGCTGCGACCAGAAGTCGGCCACGCGTGTCCATCACGGAGATATGCGAAGGATCAAGCCCCTCTATCGAGCTTGCGACAAGATTGACGATCGCTTCGCTTCTTTCACCCGAAAGCTCCTTGTTCTGCCTAACCTTTAGCATCACTGACGCCTTTGCACCTTCTTCTTTGTCGGCAAAGACGGATTCCTTTTTTGGCGTGATATGCACACGAGCGGCCTCGACCTCGTCCATTCCTTCGAGCGTCTTTGCAAGCTCACCTTCGATCGCGCGGCGATAATTGACCTGCTGGGCAAAGTCGGTGGCGCCGAATGACGTTTTGTCAAAGAGGTCGAAACCTACGTGGCCGCCGGAAAGTGCTCCTTCGCCGGCCATCTGGAGGCGAAGTTCCGAAATGCGCTCGTGCGGGACCTGTATGGTGGTTCCGCCGTTCGCGATCGAATAGGGAACATTCGCTGTCTTGAGCTTTTCAACTATGGTCTGCGCGTCTTCGGGCTTCAGGTCCGCAAACAGAACGCCGTAGTCCGGCTGCGAGCCGTAATAGATCAGGGCTCCTATCAATCCTAGGGTGGCGGCCGCCGAGCCGACAGTCGCAATTCGGCCGGAGAGAGGCAGCCGTGTCCAAATATCAGTTATTTGTGTGAGCAGAGACATCTTTATTCAAGGTCCGGGAAGGTGACGGATTAGCGTAGAGTGCCTGGAGAGTTGTGTCGGGTGCCGGCGGGCTGTGTCATACTTGCATTCGCATTATCTCTTCATATGCCCCAACCAATTTATTTCGCACTTGCAATCCAAGTTGAAACTTTAGCTCAGCGGTTTGGAGCGCGATGATAGTTTTGTGAATGTCGGGCGACTCGCCGGTTACGGCTTTTGCGATCTCTTTGTCCGCCTGCTTTTGCGTACTATCAATCGACTCAACGGCGTCCTTAACGAGCGAACTGAAACCGTCGCCGCCAGTAGATCCGGAGATCTCAGAGGCAGGCTGCGGGGCCGGTGAAATATTTGGAAGGGAGTTTACGGCTTGTATATTCATAGGGCTATGCGTCGCCGAGGCTGATACTTACGCGGGCGAGTTCTTTTGCTGTGTTGAAGACGGTGGCGTTTGCTTCAAAAGACCGGGCGGCGGAGATCATATTCACCGTTTCTTCCAACGGGTCAACGTCGGGCAGGCGGACGTATCCGTTCGCATCGGCGTCCGGATGGCCGGGCTGAAATTGCATAACTGAAGGATTGTCGTCCGCAATGACGACCTCTGACTTTACGCCAAGCGTCGCGCTTTCAGTTGGACCCAACAAACCGTTTGACTGGGCGCTTCGCTCCCATTCAGATCGGATATCCTGTGCGGTAAAAACGACGTCGCGTCGCTGATAGCCCTTGCCATCGGCTCCCCGCGTTGAGTTTGCGTTTGCAAGATTGGCCGAGGCAGCCTCAAGGCGTTCACGCTGGGCCGTCATTCCCTGCGTTGCGATCTTGAATATTGAGAAGAGGGACATATTGTTATTTGCCTTCGCGAATCGCGGTCCGCAGCAGCCTGAACCGCGATTGCAGCATTCTGGCACCAAAATTGAAGTTGCTTCCGGCCTGGGCCAGATCGGCCATCTCGCGCCCTGCATCGACCGTATTGCCGTCCATTCCAACCACGTCGGAATCTTGCTCGACGACGCTCATTTCGGGCCCGACCGGATTTGAGGCGACCCGCATGGGCTGTTCGCTTGTGCGGACGGCTTCGCGGAGGAATTCGTCAAACTCCAGCTGTTTTGCCTTATAGCCCGGCGTATCTGCGTTCGCTATATTGCTCGCGATCACTTCGGACCGTCGGGTTTGGACGTCAAGGAATTTCTGAAGCAGGCCGGTGACGCTGTCAAGCTGCGGGTCCATATGGCGGAAACCTCCGCAGACCTGTCTGCAAACGATGTGCCTGAAGGCCGCAAAATGGGAATTACGCCCGAATCACTGAATTATCAGTGCTTTTGGAACTCTGAGGCTGGTAGCGGCCGTCGTCACCTGTCAATTTCTTGACACGTTGTGAAGATAGCGTTATGTTGTTCGTGGCAATCGCTCCGGCTGGATCTTCGGCGCGGTCGATCTCGTTCGGGTTTGATCCTTTGATACCCGGAAGCCTTCCCCGACACCCTGCGATATGAAGCCAAAGATATTGGTTGTTGAAGACGATACCCGACTGCGTTTGCTCGTACTTGAAGGGCTCAGCACGGAAGGCTACGATCTGAAGAGCGCCGAATCCTTTGACGATGCAGTTAAAGCGATCGAAAGCGAAGATTTTGACGTGCTTTTGACGGATGTAAACCTTCCCGGCAAGAGCGGCCTTGATCTGCTGCCGATCTGCCTCCGCCGAAGCCCGAGAACCTACCTAATGGTAATGACCGCCTACGGGTCGATCGATACGGCCGTACAGGCGATGAAGCTTGGCGCCCAGGATTTTCTCTGCAAGCCGATCCCGCTAAAAGACCTGATCAGCGCCGTTCGGGTGGCTGTTGAGAAGAACGCCGCCGGGCCGGGCCGGTTTGAGCCGGAGACTGCCTCAGACTCGCCGATCATCGGACGATCTGTCGTAATGCTGAACCTGCTTGAGCAGGTGAATATCATTGCCCCATACAAGATCAACGTCCTAATTACCGGCGAGACGGGAACAGGCAAGGAGTTGATCGCCCGGGCAATTCATCAAACCAGCCCGAGAGAAAAGAATAGCCTCGTGGCGGTAAACTGCGCCGCAATTCCGGAACATTTGTTGGAAGATGAGCTTTTCGGACACGTCAAAGGTGCCTTTACCGGAGCGCAGAGCGAGCGCAAGGGCCGATTCGAACAGGCCGACGGAGGAACGCTGTTTCTGGATGAGATCGGCGATATGGACCTCGCGATGCAGTCAAAGCTCTTGCGTGTGCTGCAGGAGAGCGAGTTCGAACGGCTTGGGTCGGGCAAGACGGTAAAGGTTGACGTCCGCGTGGTCGCGGCAACGAGTGCCGACCTGGAACGCAAGATCCTGGACGGCAGCTTTAGGGCCGACCTATACCACCGGCTGAATGTTGTGCACTTGCGTGTTCCTGCGCTAAGAGAAAGGCCTGACGACATTATGCCGCTTTCACAGGGCCTTCTTGACCGCTTCTGCGAAAGGTCGGGCCTGCCGTCAAAATCCATTGCATCCGACACGTGCCACAAACTCGTCTCGTATAATTTTCCCGGAAACGTTCGACAGCTTCAAAACGCGATCGAACGTGCGGCGATCTTTTCCGGCCAGTCAGCCGAGGTCCGGGTCGAACACCTGCCCGAAGAGATCAAAGAACAGGGAAGTATGTTTCAAATGTCCGCCGCACACGCCGTGCCGGTCACGATCCCTGACGAAGGGATAGATTTTTCAGAGGTCGTTTCTCAGGTCGAGCGAAATCTACTTATCCAGACCCTCGACAAGACCGGCGGGAACAAACTGCAAGCAGCGAAACTACTGAATCTGAAACGCACCACGCTTGTTGAAAAAATAAAACGGTTGCAGATCGACTCTGCTGAAGATGAAGCAGAGGCGGCCTAGAAGAATATCCATCTCTTTTTTAGATCTCTCAAATTTGATTTGCCTGGGCATCCAGCGCCAAGCTCACAAACGAAAAGAGGCCGGCCTTTTCAGCCTGCCTCTTTGAATTTATCTCAGCCGATCGATGATAAAGGTTCAGCACGAAAACCGTGGCATATGCCTTTGATCACTCACCTTTCCCGACAGCCTTTACTTCTTCCACCGGTTCGGGCCGCGGCGTTGCAAGGCCTAATTCCGGCGAACGCCAGAGGTTTGAGACGAGGAGTTCGCGGATAAAGGTCATCTCCTTTGGCAGGCGGTCATAGAGTTTAAAGAAGAGGTCGTCGTGCATAGCGATCTCTTTGAGCCATATGTCGCGGTCAAGATTCATCACCTGGTCAAACTGCTCGCGGGAAAAGTCTAGTCCGCGCCAATCGAGGTCATCGTAACGCGGCATCCACCCGAGCGGCGTTTCAACGCCCATCGATTTGCCGTGAGCACGTTCGACCACCCATTTCAGGATGCGCATATTTTCGCCAAAGCCCGGCCAGAGGAATTTGCCGTCCTCGCCCTTGCGAAACCAATTGACCGAAAAGATGCGCGGCGGTTCGGGTATCTGACGGCCAAAATCGAGCCAATGGGCAAAGTATTCGCCCATGTGATAACCGGCGAACGGCAGCATGGCGAATGGATCGCGGCGGACCTCGCCGATCTTGCCAAAGGCGGCGGCCGTCATCTCGGAGCCCATTGTCGCGGCCATATAAACGCCAAACGCCCAGTTAAATGACTGTTGAATAAGCGGCACGACAGAATTTCGGCGGCCGCCAAAGATGAATGCCGAAACCGGTACGCCCTTTGGATTATCAAAGTCGGGATCGACGACTGGACACTGTGTTATCGGGGCCGTAAAGCGGGCATTTGGATGTGCGGCAGGCTTTTCGCTGGCCGGCGTCCAATCGTTGCCTTGCCAATCAATGGTGTGAGCCGGCTTTTCACCGTCCATGCCCTCCCACCAAACGTCGCCGTCGTCGGTCAGGGCCACGTTGGTGAAGATCGTGTTTTCCTTGATCGATTCCATCGCGTTCGGATTAGAGGAGTAGTTCGTTCCCGGAGCAACGCCAAAGAAACCGGCCTCAGGATTGATCGCGCGGAGTTTGCCGTTCTCATCCGGCTTGATCCATGCGATATCGTCGCCGACCGTTGTGACCTCCCAACCTTCTTCCTGGAACGGCTTTGGCGGAATAAGCATCGCAAAATTCGTCTTTCCGCATGCTGAAGGGAATGCCGCACAGACATAATCCTTGCGTCCGTTCGGTGCTTTCACACCGACAATAAGCATATGCTCGGCAAGCCAGCCCTGTTCGCGGCCAAGCGTCGATGCAATGCGGAGGGCCAGGCATTTCTTGCCAAGCAATGCGTTGCCGCCGTAGCCTGAGCCGTAGGACATTATCGAACGCTCTTCGGGAAAATGGACGATATACTTGTCTTTCGGGTCTGGCGAGCACGGCCACGGAACATCCGCCTGGCCTTCGGCAAGCGGCATTCCGACCGAATGCAGACAGTGCACGAATTCGCCATCACCAAGTGCATCTAACGCCTTCTGGCCCATACGCGTCATGATCTTCATATTCACGACAACGTATGGGGAATCGGTCAACTGGACGCCAAACTGCGAGATCGGCGATCCAAGCGGCCCCATACAGAAGGGAATG
>JADYZI010000314.1 GCA_020853255.1 Acidobacteriota bacterium | reverse complement strand
TCAGGCCGCGGGGCAGGTCTTTCTTCTTTGTTCGCTTGAGCCAACGGACATCATAATCCTGCCGTTCCCTGCAATACGGGCACGAAAAGCTTGCACTCTTTATTTCCTGACGCTCATTAAAGATCTCACGCTCATTCATAGGCTCTATTCTAACACGTCCGAGCCTATGGAAAATGAGGTCATTCGGCGATCTCGCGAAGGTATTGAAAACTGAAGATCCCAGAGTCGTGCTGGTCCGAGAAGACGAAGTTCAGAGCATATCGGCCGACGACGGCGGTCGAGCTGATCTTGATGTCCTCCGGTATCGAATCGTCAACGAGCATCTTTTCGCCCGTCCATTCATTGATGCACATCGCACATGGACATCTGCGGCGTAAGAAAAGGGCATTGTAGCGAGTCTCACTGTCATCAGACCATTTGATGGTAAACTCGGTGTCGGATTCTTCAACGATTTGAATTGGTTCTATCATTTTCTTCTAGCTAAGGACAGGAACGTTCTTTGGGAAGACCTTCCGATATGCAACCAAATTCGTTGCCATAATGATCGGCACGGCAAGGTAGAGGCCGACGCAAAACGCAAGATAGCCAGCCAAGCCTAGGCCTATATTTACCGCGATCAGGCCAGCGACGCCGCTCATATTCTTAAATGTTGCACGGGCACTTAACTTAACTGCATCCCAGGACGAAAGGCCGTGCTCCACGATGAGCGGAAATACGAACAGCATAAGCGAATGCACCGCAACCATCACCAATGCAATGATCACGTCCACGATCAATGCTCCAAGGAGCACGGGAAGTAGTTCGTCCGGGCTGATCTTTCCACCGGAGAGTGCCACGGCAACGATCGGCAGATAGATCGTCAGCATTAGGGCAACGAAGTAAATAAGACCAGGTACGAATATCAGAATGACCGCGACAGCGCTCTTGCCGATATAACCGAAGCCTTTCCACAGATCGTCTAAATTCGCCCGCCCGCCATCAAAGACCCTAAAATACGCGGTCATCATTCCGCAGAACATCGCGCCAATGAGGATGTAAAAGCTAAAGCCCGCGATGAACATGCCGATGATCGTGATCGCAAAAAGTAGCCAATAGTCCTGCTTGATGAGGCGAAATCCCTCTTTGACACAATCGATCGGGCGTATCTGTCCGGTGGTGAATTGCGGCTGCATAAGGTTTTCACACGCTATTGTTTGTAGATTCGTTCGAGATAATCGCCGACCATACGATCCGTCGAAAATTGCGGCGTTAGGGTACCGATCGCCTCGCGCATCATACCTATCCAACGCTTCCGAATACCGTCTTCGAACTCGTAATATGCCGGAATGACCTCAGTTTCGAGCGTGCTGTAAAGAGACTCTGCGTCCTGCTTGTCGATCTCCTCGTCGGTTCCCGTTGCCTCGAGTCCGCCGATCGCAAAGCCATTCTTGCCGTTGTAACCCTCGATCCACCAACCGTCGAGGATCGAGAAATTGAGTGCTCCGTTCATCGCGGCCTTCATTCCGCTGGTGCCGCTCGCTTCCATCGGCCTTCGGGGCACATTCATCCATACATCGACGCCGCGAACGAGATATCGTGCGACCTCCTGATCGTAGTCTTCAATAAAGACGGCACGGCGCTGCCAATTCGAGTCGCTGTTGATGCGGAGCAGTTCTTGGAGCACCGACTTTCCGACCTTATCCTGCGGGTGTGCTTTGCCCGCAAAAACGAATTGGACAGGACGTTCTTCGTCATCGACCATCCTCAAAAGCCTTGGGAGATCGGAGAAGATCAGATCCCAACGTTTGTATTCGGCGACGCGTCGAGCGAACCCGATAGTCAGCACCTCAGACGAAAAGAGCGTGGCCGTATCTTCATTTTCGTGAATGGTCTCGACCGTGCCTGCGTCTTTCGTGGCGGTTCGTCTGCGGACATACGAGATGAGAAGGCCCTTGAGAGCCTGATGAGCTCTCCAGATATCTTCATCCGGGATGTTCCATACCGCAGAGCCCCATTTGCTCACATCACAAACGGCCTCGTGCCAATTTGCCCCAAGCTCGCGGCAGTAAAGACTCTGCAGCAATGGCGAGATCCATGTCGGAGCATGAACACCGTTCGTGACCGCCGTGATCGGCACAGCTTCGGCGTCGGCAAGGCCCGGGAACATCTTCAGCCAGAGTTGGCGCGACACGTGGCCATGCTTTTCGCTCACGCCGTTCGAAGAGCGGCACATTCGGATCGCAAGCGGCGTCATCCCGAAGTATTCTTTGTCGTCAGACAAGTTTGCGCGACCGAGAGCGAGAAATTCGCTGTGGGTGATCTTGAGCGACCGCAGATATTCTTGACTAAAACATTCAAGAAGCAAGTTCGGCTCGAATGCGTCGTTTCCGGCCGCCACGGGCGTGTGCGTCGTAAAGACGCACTTCTCACGCACGGCTTGGATAGCGTCCGCAAAATTTTTATCGGGGTTTGCGGCGAGAAATTCCGATGCAAGTTCGAGCGTCGAGAATCCTGCATGGCCTTCGTTCAGGTGATAAACATCGGCCCCGATCCCAAGAGCGCGCAGCAAACGCACACCGCCGATCCCAAGCACCTTTTCCTGCACGATGCGCGTCTCGGAATCTCCGCCGTAAAGATGGCCCGTAATGAGACGATCTACCTCGGAATTTTCAGGAACGTTGGTATCAAGCAGATAAAGCGATATGCGGCCAACCTTTGCAAGCCAGGCTCGGCAGACAACTTCACGACCGCGAATGTGGACAGAGACGGTCAGACGAGAGCCATCTTCTTTGACGACCGGCGAAAGGGCAAGCTCTGTGTCAAAGAGGTCATTGTACGTCTCTTCCTGCCAGCCTTCATGATTAACATGCTGACGGAAAAATCCGTAACGATAAAAAAGCCCGATCGCCGTCAGCGGAAGATTCAGATCGCTCGCTGACTTCAGATGGTCGCCGGCCAGGATGCCGAGGCCGCCCGAATAGATCGGCAGGGAATTATGCACACCATATTCCGCACAAAAGTAAGCGATCTTCGGCGTTGGTGCTAGTGCCGTGCCTTCGTTGGCGGGAACCGAAAGATACGCGGCTTGGCGGGCCGCGAACTGATTCAGCCGCTCGACGTACGCGGGATCGCAAGCCCGAAGCCAGAGGCGAAAACTTTCAACGTTCTCAAGGAAGACCCTTGGCCGCTGCTCGCTTTTATCCCAAAAACGCGAGTCCAGGTCGCGAAACAACGCGACACCTTCGGGCTGCCACGACCAATAAAAATTCATCGAGATCTCGAACAGCGGCCGCAGCGCTTCCGGGATCCGGCGGTCTATATTGAAATCCTCTCTAAAATTAACAGTTGGAGTATCTTGCTGTGCTTCTTGCGCGGTTTCGCTCATATTTCTGGCTTGAAGGGTATTGAACGAATATAACGGACGCGAAAGTGAAGAGCAAGATTGGTTAGTTGACCGCTAGAACGTGTTCCACTCGAGAAACGTCTCCAGATCGGGTTGATGAAAGAATACGAGGTTGACCGATGTGATGGCCGAATCGCTATCAAGAAAGGTCTTTATTGCGGCCGAAGAGACGCGTGCCGCCTGATCCTTCGGGAAGTGATAGGCGCCCGTAGAGATCGACGGGAAGGCGATCGAGGCAAGCGAATTTTCAACCGCCATGGCAAGAGAACTTGTGTAGGCGGCAGCAAGCAGTTCGTCATCGGCACCATGATTCAAACCGTATTGCGGGCCGACCGTGTGGATCACAAACTTGGCCGGAAGTTTGCCGCCCGTCGTGATAACAGCTTTGCCGACCGGCAGTCCATCGGGATATTGCGTTGCTCGGATCTCGCGGCATTGAGCAAGGATCTCCGGTCCGCCAGCGAAATGTATCGCACCATCGACACCACCTCCGCCAAGCAGAGAGGAGTTTGCGGCGTTTACGATCGCGTCCGGCGCTTGTTTCGTAAGGTCACCAACGATAGCAGTTACTCTGCCGTCGAGGAATGATACGGTCATTCTGTTATTTTGGCGCAGGATCGACCGCGTTCGTCAATGTCCCGGTCGGCATCAGCCAATAGTGGACCGCGACAACAAACCCGAAGACCGCTCCGAGCCCGGCCAAAACTCCGGTCGTGGCTACGTAATTCGGCAAATTCCCAAGCCGGATTGACCAAGCGAGGATCCCGAATGCGACACC
>JADYZI010000313.1 GCA_020853255.1 Acidobacteriota bacterium | reverse complement strand
GCGGACCTGAACAATTCGGAGATAAATTTCGTCGTCGGTGTTCCGCATTTTTTGTTTCAGGATACGGCATCACCACTATCGATAAATACCGCTTTTGCCGGTGTCTCGAGTAATATCAGGCGCCGCGCTGAAAACGTGTACTCGAATGCAATACGCTCGCAAGTCGCATCGAATTACACGGCGGACGGCGTTGACAGCGATGCGTCACCAACCGTTTTGGACGAAGAAAAAACCACTTCATTTTCCGCCGAACAGCTTTATCTTTATCAAACCAACCAGTTGAATCTGAAGAAAGGCGAGCGTGCGACGATGCGTCTATTTTCGTTGACCGTTCCGTGCACAGAAGTTTTTGAATGGACGATCAACGATGTCAACGATGCACACGCACGTTATTTGAATTCAAATTATTCCGGCCAGGGCCAGCCGATAACATCCTTGCAGGACCTGACAACCAAGGTCTGGTATGCGTTGAAACTCAAGAACACGACTGGAATGCCGTGGACGACCGCACCTGCCATCAGTTTTCGCGAATGGAAACCGCTCGGCCAGGACATGTTGAAATTTACGGCGACTGGCGGCGAAGAGGTTTTGCGAGTCACGCCGGCAACCGAGGTCGTCGGCACGCACACTCTCGAGGAGAAAGAACGAGTCCGGCAAAAACTTCGCTGGAACGGCTCGGATTACGACTTTGACCTTGTGACCGTTGAAGGCACAATAAAGCTCCGCAACGTCAAAAAACAACCCGTCGAACTCGTCCTGACCCGCAACCTCGTCGGCGAAGTCACCTCAGCCACCGACAACGGCAAGATCACAAAAGACGGCCTAAACCTCCAAAGCATCAACTCAAACTCAGTCGTAAAGTGGAATGTACTCGTCCCCGCCGGCGATAAGGAGTTGAAATATACCTACAACGTTTACGTGCGAAAGTAAACGCTCACGCCGAGGCCTATCTGACGCTCTTCGTCATCACCAGATCAACCATATGAGGTTTCTTCAAAAGTTCGAAGGACTGTGAAGTCGCCTCGTACTCGACTTTTTTGCCGTCATCAACTTTGGTGATTGATGCCGTGATTCGGTAGGTTCGCCCGGAATACATTTCTAATTGAAACGTGCCGGTCGGATCTGATTTAAGATCACATGTTGACCCTGAAAGTTTGAACGAAGTCGATCGAACTGGCGAGTTGATTGGTTCGACGGATGCTCTGGATTTCATCAGATCACATCCCGCGTAAAACCCAGGAAATGCCATATCGAAAAGTTTTATCTCGGCGCCCGCGACGGGTGAGCCGTCTTCCCAAAATACTTTTCCTGTTATTGATTGTTTGTCCAACGGTTTTGGCAGTCGCAAAGTGAGTCCTTCAATACTACTTCCGGATTCGATCTCAATGATCTTCGCCGCGGAACGATCATTGCCGGAAGGATAAAATGTTGTAGGGAAAGGGCTATCGGCGTTCGGGTTCGAATTGTAGTTAAGGCTCAGGGTATATTTACCGGGAGGAATCTGGTCAATAGCGAACTCACCGCTGCTGTCAGAGTCAGCACTCAGGCCGCCGAGATAACTTCGTGTTTCATCGGCCTGGACAAGTTCAACTCGGGCGTTTGCAACCGGCTTGCCCTCATGGTCAATCAATCGGCCGGCTACGAGACTCCGGTTCGAAAAAACAAAAAAACCCTCGACGCATCCACCTGATCTTACTTTCATTGGTTCGTCCTCAGGCTGAAATCGTAATACCGCTCTTGGCGGCGAAACTGGAATGACCGAATATTTTCCCGGTGGTACTGCAACTTCATATCTGCCGTTCGCATCGGTAGTTGCGGCGTATTTTCTGCCAGTTACGGTATTTACGATCTCCATTCGTATATCGTTGATCGGTGCCCTTTCAATATCCCTTTTTCCTTTAGCAAGTTCTTCCAATACTGTCCCACGCAGTTGTCCGTCGCCTTTTGATTCGCGTAGCTTTCGCAGTTCGGCGATATCTTTTGCGGCAAATTCTTTGGGTAGATTGCCTGCACAAAACCCCGTTCCGAATCCTTCGTTGGCGTTCCCACCAGCAAAAACGAGATATGTTTTGCCAACAGTAAACTCTACATCGCAGGAAAATCCACTCTTATTTTGGACCTGAATGGTTCGAATAGCTTCGCCAGAGAAAACCTCCTCAACCTCGAACACAGTTGTTTCGGTTTTGAATGGTCCTTTTTGTCCACTATCAACCCGAACTGCTTTGCCCACAAAGATCGCGTCGCCGAAGTTGAAGCGTTCGCATGCGGAAGCCTTTCCGCACATGCAAGCGAGAACGGACCAAGAACCAGCTAGTAAAAACACAAGCAAAAAAACGAAACGCCATATTAAGTGTAGAACGACTGTGTTGAATGAACGTTGTCCTTGAATCATAGGCTGCGCTTGCGATGTGACTTTCATTTAAAAATCAAGCTTCAGATAGTGCGAAACGGAGTTTGGTGTCAAAGAAATCTCGTGTAATCACGGGCGGCGTGGATGACGCGGAGGATCACGATCTCGTCGGCATTTTCGGTGTAAAAGATCAGGCCCTTTTCAAATCCGTGAACAAACCACATTCGAACATCGGTCTCATTTCTAAATCTGCGGATGCTGCCTATCTTTGGCGTTTTGCGGATGTCCTGGAGCGTTCTTTCAAAAGCATCAAAGAATTTGTCGGCAACTTCAACATCGTCCCGGGCGAGGTAGTCCGCCGTTTCTATCAGATCGACAAGTGCTTGTGGCAATTGAACGATCTTCATTTTGCTGCGTTGCGAGTCGTGATCCTTTCTCTTACAACCCGCCGTGCTTCGTCGATATCGGCTTTGGTCAGCGGGATCGGCTCGCCGCTGGCGTACGCCTCGGCTATAAGCTTATCAAAGCGTGCGCTTTCGGCATTTTGGTCGGCCCGGATCAGTTCGCGAATATATTCGCTGATGGTCCCATAACCTTCGGTTGCGATCTTGTTCTCGATGAATTGACGCATTGTTTCGGGCAGCGAAACGTTTAGTGTTGATGTAGCCATGATCGGAATCACCTCGATCGCAATCATAGCATAATATCAAGAAATGTTAAATGCTAATATTTTATGCCATGTGATGTAAGAATTCGGCTCCTAAAAATCGGGTCAGGCCTGCGAATTGTGCGGTTGTTCATTCGGTTGGGGTCGATCGTAATGCCGTCGAAAGTCATAACCTTAACTCTGCATAAAAGCGGTTGAAAATTGCAATCGCGGGAATGTCCGTGCGCAGGGTATCTCAATGTTCAAATATCCTCAGTAGGGAGGCGAGGTTGCAGCGCCGGCTGACTTGAACTCGCCCAGGACATCGAAGACCTGGAGGGCGTATTTTACGTTGCCGAAGGGAGCGGAGACCTGGACGCCGGCGATGATGTCGCGGACATCTAGCAGCGATTCGCGGGCGATCGCAATGCCTTCTTCGCGGGCGTGTTCTTTGCTTGTTTCAGACGCTATTCGCATTCGTTCCAAAATTTCCGGCGTTACATTTACACCTGGCACCTCGTTATGCAAAAACTCGGCGTTGCGGAAACTTACCAACGGCCAAATGCCGGCGACGATCGGGATCTTTACGTGAGCGATCTTGTCGAGAAAGCGTCGCAGTTGTACCGTATCAAATACGGGCTGGGTGATGGCGTATTCCGCACCGGCCTCAACCTTCCATTCAAAGCGGCGGATCTCTTCATCCAGATTTACCGCTCCCGGATTTACACCTACACCGATCGAGAACGCCGTCGGCTTTCCGATCGGGTTATTGCCCAGGTCAAGCCCGTGATTTAGTTTGTTGACCATGTTCGTCAGCCCGATCGAGTCGATGTCGAAAACGGCGGTCGCGTCCGGGTACGGTCCCATCTTTGGCGGATCGCCGGTGATGATGAGCAGATTATGCAGGCCCAATGCGGCTGCGCCGAGCAGGTCTGACATCATCCCGAGCAAATTACGGTCGCGGCAGCAGTAATGAAGCACAGCCTCGATGCCGACCTTTTGTTCGACCAAAACGGCGGTCGCCTGTGCCGACATTCGCGTCTGCGCACGCGGGCCGTCGGGAATATTCACGGCATCGACGCCCGCGTCTTTCAAGAGGGCGATCGACTCGAGCGTCTTTTGAACATCACAGCCCTTTGGCGGCAGCACTTCTACCGAAGTAACGAACTCACCGCGGGCGATCTTTCGTGACCAGTTCGATCGTGTTTCCGCGGGTACGACATTGACATCGGCGGGCGTCAGATCGGCAACCCGCACCTTTTCGTTTTTGAGAATTACCTGCGTTTGCCGCGGGCTGATCGAGCGGATGGAATCGGCGATCAGTTTGATATGTGTCGGCG
>JADYZI010000312.1 GCA_020853255.1 Acidobacteriota bacterium | reverse complement strand
TGTTGCCGAGAACAAGCGGCTTACCATCAGCGAGACTGAGTGTCATCGTCCCGTCCGGATTCTCCGTTGCACGAGCGCCTGTTATTTCGGAAAGCTGTGTCGCAAGTTCAGAGCGTTGATCGCGTAACCCAGACGCCTCAACTCCGGAGGCTTCAGCCGTGCTGATCTTTTGATTGAGTTCCGCGATCCTCGAAGAAAGATCGTTCGCCTGCCCAACGGAGAGTTGAAGCCGGCCATCGGTATTTTGCCGAATGTCGCTAAGCCGTGCGCGTGTTGATTGAAACGCGGACGCAAGGGCGGCCCCGCGCTGTGCCGTCAGGGAGCGAAGCGGCAGCGAACCTGGATTTGCTTCCAGGTCGCGAAACGAGCCAAAGAAGTTTGCGAGCGCGTTCTCGATCCCGCCGTTCTCGCTGCCCTGAAGGGCGGCTTCTACCGGGCCGAGAGCATCGCGTTGCGCGGTGAGGCGGCCCGCTATGCCGGTTTCCGCCTGGATGCGTGATTGAATGAACGCGTCGCGAAAGCTTTGAATACCCGCGACCGAAACACCGTTGCCGACATTTAGGCCATGCACATTTATCGGGGTCGATTCAGCCAGCATCAGGCGGCGGCGGGAATAGCCGGGAGTATTGACGTTGGCAATGTTCTGGCCCGTTACATTGATGCCGGTCTGATTTGCGTTCAGCGCCCGGCGGCCTATCTCGAATGCGGAGAAGTTGATACCCATTAAACGGCCCCCCTGCTGTAAGAAAGTACGGGAGCGGAATAGGTTGACTGCGGCACGCCGCACGTCTGGATGCCGGCAGCGGCAAATGATGAACCCGACAAGGCGAGCGTCGATGCACGAGCGCTGACCCGCTCATAGCTGCGTGCGTTCTCGATCAGGCTGTTGGCCGCGGATTCAAATGCTTCCCGCGTTTCCGTATCGAGGCCTGTCGGCAGTTCCTGGTTCGCGCGAATTTCCGCGAATTGAGTTAATGCAGATGTGATCTCGAGCAGCCGCGAGCGCATACGGAATAGTGCAGTTTCGCCTGCTTTTGTGAGCGCTTCGATCTCGTGCGGCTCGCACCGCGTCAAGGCGGCTGCAAGCTGGACGGTCAGCGATTCCAAGCTGGCGTATGACGCAGATTGGGCCGTCATAAGTTCCGCGATCTTTCTTATCAGGTCTGTCTGCATAATCTTTTTTAGAACTGCTCGTCTTTTAATATTGCGTCGGCGATATGGTCAGCCGATGGCGTGAATGTTCCGGCGTTGATCTGCTCCTGCGCCTCGGCCACTTTGTCGATCCTTGTATCAGGAAGTTCCTTTACCTGCCTGACGAGCGTGCCAAACTCGGATGCCCGGCTGGAAACATCCACACGGTCCGTTTCTTTTGCGCTTTCGCTCGAACGCACGGGCCCGGTCGTCGCATTGCGGCCGGATTTTACCTCGGCCTGCCGTTCCGGGCGTACCGGCTCAAAGTTGGTAAGTTTGTCCAAAATTATCTTTGCCATTTATCCTTCTCCCGATCACCTTTCACAAGGTTTCTCATTTACTTTTCGGCAGCTCCGGATAAAACATTAGACAAAAATCGCCGCGGGTCAACTGGCACGCCGTCTTCGCGTATCTCAAAATGAAGATGCGGGCCGGTCGATTTGCCGGTCGAACCGGAGAGCGCGATCGGCTGGCCTTGAGTTACCGGATCACCGGCCGTGACGGAAATTGACGATAGATGCGCATATCGCGTCTCGCGCCCGTCAGGATGCTCGACAATGACAAGGTTGCCGTAGCCGCCTTTTCGTCCCGCGAATACGACAGTTCCTTCGGCAGCCGCCGAAACGATAGTCCCGGTCGGGACGGCGATGTCCATGCCTCCATGAAATTTGGAGCGTTTATCGATCGGATGAAAGCGGCTTCCGAAATCAGATGAGATCCGGCCGGAAACCGGTTTTTGGAAATGGACCTCGCGAATTTCCGCGGAATTTGAACCCGCCTCAATGATCGGTGCATTCGGCACTATTCGGGCACGGGTTGAATTCACAACCCGTCCATCAAGGATCAGATTCTTAAGAGAATCATCGATCCCGTTCTCTAGGAGGTCGTCCTGTGTGGTTGAGACGATCGAGAACTCGTTTGGAACGTCTGTGAATGCCTGTCCCTCGGCCACGGCCGATACGGTCCTGATCTTGCTTTGCCGGGCATTTGGTTCAACTTTGATCGGAGCGTCAATAACGCCGTGCAAACTCTTGACTGTAGAAACCACGTCGGCAAGCCCTTTGATCCCGCCGGTTCCACCCAACGGCTTTTGATCGCTGAGCTGCCGCATCATCATATCTGCGATTCCCAGGCTGCCTGTCTCGGCCATCACGCTTGCCATTTGCTCAGAGAAAAGCTGTTTGGCAAGGCCTGAGCCGGCATCGGAACCGAAGAGCGCATTCTCATCATCGCCGCTGCCATTCAGCGCAGATGTAAGCTGCATTAATAGAACCGCCTCGAACTGAATGGCGGCTTTCTTCAAGCGCTGGTCCGCCGCCGCGTTGTCTTGCGGCAAAATGGTGTTTAGCTGATCAATGGCTGCGACGTTCATATCGGTACTTACTGCATTTCGATGTCGGCGTTGAGTGCTCCGGCGGATTTTATCGCCTGAAGAATGCTTATTATATCCCGTGACGATACGCCAACGGTGCGAAGCCCGCGGACGACCTCGTCCACGGTGGCTCCATCACGGAGAACAATAGATTCCGGCGGTTTTTCTTTAACCTCGACCGTAGTCGAAGGAACGACCGCGGTCTCGCCTTTTGGCGACAGCGGGCCTGGCTGAAAAACATCGTACTCGGTACCAATTCGGACGGTGACGCCGCCCTGCGAGATAGCAACGGACGCGATGCGCACCTCGCTGCCCATCACGATGGTGCCGGTACGTTCGTTGATGATGATCTTGGCGATCTTGTCAGGTGTAAGTTTCAGGCTTTCGAGTTCCGCAATGAATGCAACACGGTTGTCCGTGTATGAGGCCGGCAGGAAAACGTTCAGGTTTCGCCCATCCAATGCCTTGGACGTCCCATCGCCGAACTTCCCGTTGATCACCTTGTTCAGCTTTGCGGCGGTCGAAAAATCTTCGTTGCGCAACACGAGCGTAAGCTGGTTGTTGGCGGCGAGTTCCGTTGGCACCGTGCGTTCAACATTTGCACCATTGGGCAGGCGGCCGACCGTTGGATGATTGATCTCGACCGAGTTGCCGGATCCGCCAGCCGATATTCCACCGATCGAGATCGGTCCCTGCGCGACCGCATACACCTGGCCGTCGATGCCTTTTAGGGGGGTGATAATTAGAGTTCCGCCCTGAAGGCTGCGTGCATCGCCGATCGAGGAGACCGTTACGTCGATCTTTGAACCAGGCCGGGCGAACGGCGGCAATGTGGCGGTGACGAGGACGGTTGCGATATTCTCCGGTTTCAAGCCTGCCGCGGGTGTAGAAATCCCCATTCTTTCCAGCAGATTTTGAAGAGTTTGGCGGGCATATAGATTTTGCTGGACACGGTCGCCCGTGCGGTTTAGGCCGACGATAAGGCCGTAGCCAATGAGTTGGTTTGACCGAACGCCTTCAATGTCCGCCAAATCTTTGACGCGAACACTTGTGTCCACGTCCTTTTTTTGACAGCGAATTGTCGACGGGGCGGCGAGAACGAACACCGCTGCGATCACGGTACAGCCCGCGATCGAAGCCGCGAGCCGGAAAAACCTCGGTTTTGACTGGGTCTTGTGCATTTATGCGACTCCTATGAGAGCTGGCGGGGAAGATCAGAATGGCGAAATTTTATCGAACAGCCGGAACAGCCAGCCCGGAGCATTATCGGCTGATGCAATTCCTTTGCCATTCAGTTCGACGCGGAGATCGCCGATAAAAAAGGTCGCAATTGAATTATCGCGGGCCAGGTCAGTGGGCCGGACGATGCCGGTCACGGCAAGCTTTTCGGTTTCCTTATTGATCTTTACGACTTTGACAGCCTCGATACGCATATCGCCGTTGGCCAGAACTTCGACAACGCGGGCGGTGATGCGGGCACGGACCGAACTATTTCGAGCGGTCGAGCCTTTGCCTTCAAACTCGCGTTTGCCAAGCTCACCGGCAACGGCACCAGCCACCGGAGCACCGCTGAGCGGAAGGGCATTGATGAGCGGCACGAGACCACCGAGGCCGCCCGAGTCGCGGTCGCGCTTTGCGTTTGAGGCTACGTTGGCAGAACTTGTCTCGACGACATCGACAAAAACAAGATCACCGACCTGACGGGCTTTGAAATCACGAAGCAGATTGCCGCTGGCCGAGCTTTCAGTGTAAAGCGAGCCATTTGTCGGTTTAGCCTCGGGCGGCGGCGGCGGGACCGGCGGTATTTCGCTGACCTCGACAACCGACAGCTTCGGCTCGGAACTCTTTTTCTTTTTTGCCTCTTTTTCCTGTGCGTACACAGCCACGGCCAAAGAAGAAGCGATCAAAAAAATGGAGAATAGTTTGGTGAACATAACTTTATAGACCTATCCTGACAATGCCTTTATCGATAACGGTTGCCTGCAGAATTGTTCCTGTCTGCGAATTCTTTACCGAGATCCTGTCGCCGATACGCCCGGCGGCCTTGGCCTCACCGTTCACAATTATCCGCATTCGCCCTGAGCCGGCTTCGATCCGGATCGGATCGCCCGGTTTGATCACGGCAACGGACGCGATCGAATCGCCGGTGAGAGCCGCACCGCTCCAAACTCCGCGTGTAAGTGCGACGCCGCGCAGGGAATTAGGATCGCGGACGTAATCATTTATCGGCCGATCGATGCGAGTCTTTTCGCGGCGAAGATCATGTTCTGTAACCGCTGTGCCTGCCGGCAGGTCTTTTGCGGCCGTGAATACATCGGCGTATGCCTCGATCTCACAGGTGACCGGAATGCTCCGCACAAGGCGTCCGTTGACACGCACCTCAACAGGCACCGAGAACGGCATAAACACATTTCGTACCGATGAGTTGTTGACGCGTACTTCCAGTTCGCCTTTTGGTACCTGAATATTTGGCGGAAAACTCAACCGGGTGATCCGGGCCTCGACACGGTTTGAGGCAAGCCCGGTAAGAAACTCCTTTTCAACGGCATTTCGGATCAACTCATCCGGAACATTCTGCCCTTCCCGCCTTATTACGATCGAAAAGGGTGACTCGATCCGCACATCATTTTCTGAGAACCCAGCTGCTCGGATAGCCAAAACGATCTGATCGCGGCGTATCTCGCGCATCAGGCCGATCGCTGGAGCATAGCCAAGGGAAATGCGTGAAAGCCGGCCGGTCGCGTCGGCTGGCCCATCCATGGTCGAAACGGCCCCGAGAAGGACCTGCTCGCGCTCTACTGAAGTTTCGCCAGCCACGCGAATGACTGTCTGCCCCGATGTTTGGGCCGAACCCACAATCAGAACAAACGCCGCCGCAAAAAATGCAGCCGCAAATTTTGTGTGCAAGCGGAAAAGTTGGATATTCACCCAGGTGATGATGTTGAGAGCGTGGCGGATCATTTTGGTCACAGTGGGATCGGCAGCCAAGGCTGATGCAAATTCTCCTATTCCTCTTTTTCCTCTCTTTCGGTGATTCGATTTCTTGAGACCACAGAAAAAGGGAATAAGAGGAACAAGAAGAACCTGAATCAGAAACAAAGTCCCGACAGTTGAATCTGACTGATGGTTAAGAGATCGCCTGGTTGATGGTCCCAAGCATTCGGTCGGCGGTGGAAATGACCTTGGAATTCGTTTCGT
>JADYZI010000311.1 GCA_020853255.1 Acidobacteriota bacterium | reverse complement strand
TGTTCAAGGTATTCTGCCGCGAGGTTTCATTCTCGAAATCGCGATAGGTCATCAGGCACTGCGCGGTCTGGATGCCAAGATCGCCAAAGACCTCATTGTACGTCCGCATCAGCAGCGGCTGGCCGATTGCGGCCATTGCCTGTTTTGATTCGATCGGCTTGCCCGCGTCCTTGATGTTGATATATTGCTTCGCCGCCGCAATGGCGCCGGACGAGACGAGCACGATGTCATACTCATCACGAAGGGCCAGTATCTGCCGCCCAATGTCCTCGATCTTCCCGCGCGAGATCAGACGCGTGCCGTTGGTCAGCGTCGAGGTTCCAATTTTTAGAACAAGCTTCTTTTTCATTCGCTAAAATTTAACCACAGAGGCACAGAGGAACAGAGTATTAAAAGCGGTTTTTCTCCGTGTCTCTGTGTCTCCGTGGTGATCAGCCTCGCACCTGCCCGTTGCCGTACACGAACCATTTATTGGTCAGCAGATGTTCAACGCCAAGCGGGCCGCGGAAATGGAGCTTCTGTGTCGAGATCGCGATCTCGGCACCGAGGCCGAATTCGCCGCCATCCGTAAATCGGGTCGAAGCGTTGTGGTAAACGGCCGCAGAGTCCACTTCCCGCATAAACCTCTCGGCCGCTGCCGCATTTGCCGAAATGATCGCGGCGGAGTGCCCGCCGGAGTATTTATTGATCGTCTCGATCGCATCACCCAGGTTTTCCGCGACACCGATCACGATCTTTGCCGAAAGAAATTCTTCATACCAGACCTCTTCACTCTCGACCGGGCGGATCGCTGACGGATCGGCTGAGGATGCGGTTTCGTCGCCAAAGACCGTCACGCCAATATCGCTAAAGCCTTCCGCCAATTTCGTGATCACAGAATCGAGCCCGGGCAATTCGCGGTGCAGCAATACCTTGTCTAGCGCGTTGCACACGCTCAGCCGTGATTTGCCGTCGATCGCGATCTTTAACGCCATGTCGAGATCGGCTTCTGCGTCGATGAAGAGAAAATTATTTCCGCGTCCGCTGACCAGCACCGGTGCCTTAGAGTTTTTCAGTGCAAGATCGATCAGCGCCTCGCCGCCGCGTGGTATGACCAGGTCAAACTTATCGGCCTCGCCCGAAATAAGTGCCCGTGTCTCGTCACGTGTGAGGTCGAGATATCTGACAAAGCCCGGATCAACCCCGTTTTCTTCGAGGGCAAGCTGCCATAAATTTGAAAGCGCCAAGTTCGTTCCGCGAGCTTCCTTTCCGCCTTTCAACAGGATCCTGTTCCCGGCCTTCAACGCTATTATGGCCGCCTCGATGCAGACATCCGGCCGCGCTTCAAATATGATCAGGATCGTTCCAAAAGGGACACGGCGGTTCTCTATCCGCAGCCCGTCCGTTCGCGTGTGAGCAGAGATGATCGAACCGGCTGGCGATGATAAAGCGATGACGTGTTCGATCGACGCTATCATTCGGTCGATCTTTGCGTCATCGACCTTTAGCCGATCGTAGATGACCATGTCGCCCTGCGGACAGGCGGCAAGGTCAGAACCGTTTGCGTCGATAATGTCGGCGCGATGTTCACCAAGCAGGCGTGCAAGGCTTTCTAGAACACGGTTCAAGCAGTGCTCATTCGTCGCGGCGTTAGGTTTTGCGTTATTATCAAGAGCCATTATTTTGTAACGGTATATTATAGACGGTCAAACGGGATTCGAACTTATGAAAACTCTCATTTTTTTATTTGTGCTATTGTGTTCCTTTACCGCGGCGGCGGCGGCGCAGAGCAAAACTATTCTTCTGGTCCGCCACGCCGAGAAGATCGATGAAAGCCAGGACCCGGAATTGTCGGCGGCGGGCAAAGAGCGGGCGGAACGGCTTGTCAAAAAGATCGGCCGGTTTCGTCCCGGAGCATTTTATTCGACCAACTATAAACGCACTCGCGACACGATCGCTCCGTTGGCCGCAAGGCGAAGAAAACCGGTCCAGACCTACGATGCCCGCCTGCCGCAGGCGTTGATCGATGAGATAATGAAAAGCAAGACGAAGCGATTTGTCATCGCGGGACACTCGAACACGATCCCCGGGCTTGCCAATCTTATAACGAAAAAGGAACTATTCAAGAACCTTGCCGATTCAGAATTTTCGGTCATCTGGCTTATAAAGCTGAAGGATGGAAAAATCCGAAAGTTTGAGTTGCTTGAATATTGATACCTCTTTGCGTCCTTGGCGGGCTTTGCGTGAGTTAACTTTCGTTTTCAGCCACTTTCGCCGTCGTGCAAGCAGGCATATGGAAAATGAGCAGGTAAGGCAGGAACTTCTAAAGCTCGGCAGCGAGTGGGCCGAGGCGATGGTCTCGAACGACGCCGGCCGGATCGGGAGTTTTATGGCCGATGAATGGGTGATCGTGTCCGAACGCGGTATCTCCGGCAAGGAGCATTTTCTCGAATTTGTGCGTTCGGGGGCCCTGACGCATAGTTCGTTCGAGATGGTCGGCGATGCTCGGATAAAGGTCTATGGCGATTCGGCCGTGTTGACCGCACGCGTTGTAAACACCGCCCATTTCGGCGGACAGCACTTCGACGCGGACGAGTGGAGCTCAGATGTTTTCGTGAAGCGCGAGGGCAAATGGCTCTGTGTGCTGAGCCATATCACTCCGGCAAGCAAAGACTTTGAAAATGCAATAAAGGAGAAAGTTCAATGAGCGTACCGGAACACTATTCACCCGTAATGCCGTATATCGTTCTGCCGGGAGATGCCGATGGCTTTATTGCGTTCATCACAGAAGTCTTTGGTGCAGAGGAAAAACTTCGTGTTGACGATCAGGACGGCTCAGTGATGCACGCTGAGTATTCGATCAACGGCGGGACGATAATGTTCGCGCAGGCCGGGGGCGAGTGGGCGGCATTCCCGTGCGGTATGTATCTGCCGGTCGATGATGTCGACGGCATCTACGCAAAAGGCCTTGCAAGCGGAGCAACCGGCAATCAGGAACCGGGCGACCGCGGCTATGGACGTGCGGCCGGATTCATCGACAAATGGGGCAACCAATGGTGGCTGAATGATCCAGGATCAGGCGAGGATTAAGATGGCAACAAGCCTAGCCGTTGCCGAAGTCCGCGTTCGCCCCACGTCATGATCGCATCGTGGTTCCATTTGAAGAACGGCCTTGCGACCGGTGCCAACAGATTCATCCAGGACCTGTTGGTTATCACGTTCCAGTCGTAGCGAACCTGTATTCCATCGTCTCGCGGAGAGAACCGCCATAGGCCCATTCCTTCGAGTTCTCCAAATGCCTTGACCTCAATGGTCCGGTGCTTTTCGATCCGTACGACCTCCGAGTCGAACTCCAGCCGATAAGGCAGCCTGCTTTTCCACGTTGAACGATGAATGGCTCCGAGCCCATCGTCATTACCGGCTGTTAGCTCGATGACCCGTTCAACCCCAGGCCACCATTCCGGCCATTCGCGAGCCTCTTTTATAGCGTTCCATACTGGCTCCACTGAAGCTTCGACCTGCCAAATAGAGGTGAATTCATAATGGCCCATCGCAGACAAGCTAGAACGAAAAGGGTGCGAAACGCAAGCCGTTTCGCACCAGTGTTGCAGCAAATGACGTATGGCTATTTCTTCGGCGCCGATTTTGCGAAATAACCCTGCCTGTGGGTCAGCTTGACCTTTTGCCTGGAGAGCTCAGGATTTACAAGCTGGATCTCTATTTTGCGATAGGAACCATCTTTCTCAGGGTTAGTCGGTTCATAGGCGACGAGGTACTGCGAACGCATCTCTTCCTGGATCTGCTTGAACACATCGCGAAGTTCCCGTTCGTCTCGCGGAAAAAATGCCCGGCCGCCGGTGCGTTCCGAGATCTTGTTCAGAATTCCCTTGTTGACACCGCCATAGAAATCATCGCCGATACCGATGGTATAAATGACCGCCTCAGCCTTTAATGCTGCATCCACTGCTTCATCGAGCTTCTTTCGGCTTGAGGTATCCTCGCCATCTGTGAGCAATATTACCGCGCGTCTTGTTTTTTCCGGGGCCGGCCCAAGCACTTCCGCAGCAGTTACCCAGATCGAATCCCAGATCGCCGTTGAGCCCTGGATGGATTGGTTTCCGCCGGAGATCGGAGGTGTCCCCGGCGCAACTACGCCGCCGCCTATGTAGCCTGAAGGCGGGACG
The DNA here is from genome assembly GCA_020853255.1 of Acidobacteriota bacterium. The sequence goes on along the minus strand of JADYZI010000311.1, from coordinate 7,548 downwards.
AACTGGACACGGTCGATCGCACGGCGAAGACGGTTTGTGTTGTTTGTCATGCCCTGCTCAAGCGTCGATTCGCCCGTGAACGAAACTACCGCCACCTCATCTTTCGTCGGCCGGATCACCGATTCGACAAACGATATCGCGGCCGCCTTTTCTTCAGGCAGTGTCCGCTGCTGCGACACGCTGGTGTCAATCAGAATCGCGAGGCTGAGCGGAAGGTCCACGCGTTTGGCAAAGGCCGTTATCTCCTGTGCCTGGCCATTTTCAAAAATGCGAACGTCTTCGGGTTTGAGTGTCAGCAAAAGGCGGCGATCCTTGTCCTGAGCCGTGAAAAGCACGTTCACGGCTTCGGTTTCAACCTTTATGATGCCTTCCGCTTCCTCGATCGTCGGCGTTGGCGTCGGCTGTGTCTGAGCGGGCGAAGCGGTTGTTTGTGCTCGGGTTTGTTCCGAAACGAAAAATGCAACTCCGGCCGCCAGCAAGATCGTCGCGATGATCAGCGAATTTCTGGTTCCAATCATTTTCACACCCAGCGGCATTAGGCCGCCTATTTCAAACTGTCCTTGATCGCCCGATAGCTCGTTTTTGTTCGTATCTTGTACTTGTCGGCCTTTTCTTTGTCAGTAAACCGAACTTCGATCTTCCGCATCCGCCCGTCATAGTTCTGGTTTGCGGGCCGGTAAGTAAGAATGTACTGCGATCTTAGCTCTTCGGAGATCTTTTTGAACGCCCGCTCCAGCGCGATCATATCGCCTGTAAAAAAGGCCTCACCGCCGGTTTGCTCACATAGTTCAGTAAGGAATTTGTCGCCCTTGTCCTTGACTGTACCAGCCTCGACACCGGGGACCGAACCGAGAAAGCCTGCTTTTGTTGAAATACCGAAAATGGTGGTTTCGGTCCGCTGTGCAATGTCTATCGCGTCATTCAGGTCCGCACGGCTGAAAGTATCGTCACCATCGGTGATCAGCACTATCACGCGACGGCCGGGCACGTTTCGCAGTTTCTCGTCGGCAAACTGCCAAACCGCATCATAAAGCGCTGTCTGCGAACCCGTCTTTTTCACGCCGTCCACCGCTTTGTCCAGCACATCTGTCTTGTCAGTAAAATCTGTAAGCAGATTGATCTGGTGATCAAAGGTCATAAATGCCGCTTTGTCCTTTCTAAGCTGCAAAACAGTGTAGAGAAAATTCTTTGCGGCTTCCTTTGAGAAAGCGAGCTTTCCCGCGGTCGAAGGCGATGTGTCCATAAGAACGCCAACGAACACCGGCGGATTCTTCTTGTCCGTGGTGAATGAGGTTATTTCCTGCGGAACACCATCCTCAAGGATCTGAAAATCGCTCGGTAAAAGGCCCGAAACAAGTTCCTTTTTCAAAAGGACCGTTACGGGCAGCCGTACCTCGAACGTCTTGATCTGCTCGTTGCCGGTTGGCGGCGTCGGCGTGGCCGTCTGCGCCGCCAAAGCGCCGGCGAATAAAGCAAATACAGAAAGAAAGATTACAATTCGAGCGATCTTATTCATACGGAAGCGGAAATGTGGCGAAGCGAGCCGCGCCGGACCTAAAGCTTTCGATGCGCCGCACCTGCGGCCTGTTGCCCCTTGTCGGCAATTGGAAAGTATATCAATTACAGAAACGAGAAGCTAAACACCGCACTGGCCGTGAATCAAGGCTGAATGATTCATTGCATTGCTTTGTGTACTCTGTGTCTTCTCTCTGTGCCCTATGTGGTGAGTCTTCTGCTTTAACGCGAAGCTGGCATTATTTCGCCAAACTCGCTAGTATCTAAGCTCATTGAAATCAGAACTTATGGATACACATATCTTCCGCGAATATGACATCCGGGGCATCGTCGGGCCGCAGTTGGATGATGCCGCCGTTGCCATTTTGGGCCGTGCGATCGGGACATTCTTCAGACAAAACAATGCTCGGCGAGTTGCGATCGGTTATGACGCCCGCGAAAGTTCGCCGCGGTTTTGCCGGCTGCTGACGGAAGGCTTCAACCGGTGCGGCCTGGATGTTGCGCTTATCGGGCGTGTGCCCACACCTGTGCTTTATCATACCGCGTTTACAAAAGATGTTGACGGCGGCGTGATGATAACAGGCTCGCACAACCCGCCGGACCATAACGGGTTCAAGATCTGCCTGGGAACCTCGACGCTGTTTGGCTCGCAAATACAAGAGATAAGGCAGATTGCCCTGGGCGGCAAATTCGCCGAAGGAGAAGGCTCGGCCGAAGGCCTTGACGTACTTGAGAACTATTGTTCAGACATCATCTCAAAAGTATCATTCGGCAAACGTACGTTAAAGGCGGTCGTTGACGGCGGGAATGGAATGGGCGGCGTGACGGCCGTACCGGTCTATGAACGTCTCGGTGTTGAATTGGTCAAGCTGTTCGTCGAGCCCGATTCGGCGTTCCCAAACCACCATCCTGACCCGACGGTCACTGAAAACCTGCAGGACACGATCCGCGCGGTTCTTGATTCGGGCGCAGACCTCGGCATCGCTTTCGACGGAGACGGCGACCGGATAGGCGTGGTGGATGAGAACGGACGCATAATTTGGGGCGATGAGTTGATGGTATTGCTGTCCAGGTCAATTTTGGCCGAGAACCCGGGTGCGACGATCATCGCCGAAGTGAAATGCTCGCAAAATCTGTTCGACGATATTGAAAGACACGGCGGCCGCCCGATAATGTGGAAGGCCGGGCATTCGCTGATCAAAGCAAAGATGAAGGAAACCGGTGCAGCACTTGCGGGCGAGATGAGCGGCCATATCTTTTTCGCCGACCGGTTTTACGGTTTTGACGACGCAACATATGCCGGCGCTCGACTGCTGGAGATATTGTCAAAAACGGACAAGAAACTTTCCGAACTGCTTGCTGACCTGCCCGAAACATTCTCAACACCGGAACTTCGCTTTGATTGTTCAGACGACACGAAGTTCGATATTGTCTCGCGCATTGCGGAACATTTTTCCGCGACCAATGACGTCATCAATATCGACGGTGCACGCATTCTGTTCCCGCACGGCTGGGGACTGGTCCGAGCCTCAAACACGCAGGCGGTTCTTGTTCTTAGGTTCGAGGCCGATTCAGCCCAGAGCCTGACCGAAATACGTAGCGTTGTAGAAGGCAAGGTCGAAGAATTTATCAACTCCGGGCGGGCGGGCTGAACATTCAGTCCTGGGTCTCACCTTCCGCTCCTACGGCCTTTCAATGTGTCTCGGGCTCGAAGAGCGATCCCGCCGTGAGTGGAAATACCTAGCAAAATTGGGTAGTTTCGCGGATTTTAGCTGGCTGGATCGTATCTACAATCGAAAGTATGAGGAATGAGGCTTTCGCCACGAGAACAGTTTTCGTCACGTTGTGAAACAGAAACAATCCCAACGATCTTGGCAATTGAATCTCAGTCTGATTGCTCCTTCACGCAGTGGGGCCAGCCGTGGGTAGTTCGGAGTTTTCCGTTCTGGTTGGCCTCACCCCCAAGTTCTTTCAACGATCTTCCAACCTGGAGAGCTTAAACGAACATTTTGCCGGGGTTGAGGATGCCGTTTGGATCGAATACCTTCTTGATTCCTTTCATTACGTCGAGCGTCGGTCTATCAACGGCGTAGTGAAGATATTGCGATTTTACATAGCCGATGCCGTGTTCGCCGGAGATGGTGCCGCCGAGATCGACCGAAAGCTGGAATGTTTCTGCGACGCATTTGCGGGCACGGGCTATCGCGTCCGGGTCGTCGCGGTCAACAACAAAATTTACGTGAATATTGCCATCGCCCGCGTGGCCGAAGTTAGCGACAAAAGTATCGTGCCTTTTGCCGATCTGTTCGATCGTTGCAACGAGTTCAGGAACCTTTGATCTAGGGACCACGACATCCTCGTTTATCTTCAACGTGCCGTATTTCATCAGGCTTGGGCTGATAGCCCGGCGGACATCCCACAGCTTGTCTTCTTCGTCTTTCGTTCTCGCCCGCATAACGTCGAAGCCGCCATTGTCCTTGATGATCTGTTCGACAACGATGGCGTTGCGCTCAACTTCTTCTTTTGAGCCGTCAACGGCAACAAGCAGGATCGCTTCAGCGTCTTTTGAAAGGCCGAACGCATATTTTTCTTCGACGGCGGCGACGCAGAATTTGTCCAGGACCTCCATCGCCATCGGCAAAAGGCCTTCGGGCGTGAACTTGGTAAGCACTTTACAGGCCGCTTCCATTGAATGGAAACTGGCACGGACGGTCGAGGTCGCCTCAGGCATCGGAAGCAGCTTAAGCGTCGCTTCTGTGATAATACCGAGCATTCCTTCGCTTCCGCACATTAGGCCGGTCAGGTCAAAGCCGACCACATTCTTCACCGTTCTGCCGCCGGCGCGAATAATCTCGCCGGTCGCCGTTACCACTTCCATGCCGAGAACGTGATGTTTGGTCACGCCGTATTTCGGCGTACGCATACCGCCGGCGTTCTCGGCGATGTTGCCGCCGATAAATGAATCCTTATAGCTTGCCGGGTCCGGCGCGAACATCAATCCTTTTTCGGCAACCGCCTGCTGAACTTCGTATGTCGTCAATCCCGGCTGGCAGGTGATATAAAGATCGTCAACATTTATCTCGACGATCGTTTTCATCCGGTCGGTGCCGATAACAATGCCGCCGTCGATCGGCACAGCACCGCCCGTGTAGCCAACGCCGCCGCCCCGCGCCGTCACGGGAAAACGCTCCTCATTTGCGAGCTTGAGTATCGCAACCATTTCCGCTGTTGATTCCGGAAAAACAACGGCCTCAGGCGGAAACTTCTCCTTGACCGCGTCGGCGCCGTAAGGCTCGACCCGATCAGGATCTACAACGACGTTCTCATCGCCGACGATAGCTTTAAGCGCAGCAATTACCTCGGGCTTTGAGGCATTGGTAGTGGCACGACCTTTCGAATCAAAATGGATAGATCGGAACAACATACAAAAAAAGGATTCTTCTAACCGCGCTCAGACCGGGTCGAGGACCAGTTTTCCACGGTGAGGCCCGGTACGCGTTCAAATTCTCTAACGTTGGCAGTTACCATTTTTAATCCACGCGACAAGCAAGTTGCGGCTAGCCACAGGTCATGAGAACCGATGGTCTTTCCGCTCGAGCGTAATCCTGCGTAGATCTGTGCATGCTCACGGGCGATCGGCAGATCAACATCGAGCAATGCAAACTTGCCGATCCAGCCTTCGATCGTCGATGCGCGTGCATTCCTGTATATACTTGAAGCTCGATTTACGCCATGCAGAAGTTCGCTTGCGGTAATTACCGACATAAAGAACTCCTCGTTTTCGAATGAATTCATCTCAGCATCAAGGTCAAGCCGGCCGCGTTCTGCCTCGATGAAAATGCTTGTGTCGATCAGGCTTCCCATGGGTCACGCATTTCGATGCTGTTAAGCTCTGCCCGAGCGTCTTCAATGTCCTCAGCAAATTGCTCGACATCATTTGGATCGAGATGCGGTCCCGAAGTCAGGATATCGCGCAGTTCGGCACCAGTTACGCCCCGAGGCAGCGGACGGATCTCAGCCACCGGCTTATTACCACGCGTCAGCACGAACCGTTCGCCGCGATAGGCAACTCGATTTATGTAGTCCGCGAACTTTCGCGACATTTCAGTGACGGTCAATGTACGGGGCATGATCTGTGCGGACCAGCATTGGTCTGATAATCATATTATCTGATTTTTTTAATATTGGCAAGAAATCAGCACAAAAGATCGTCGTTTCATCTGCCTGATTCGCCGGATTTCTGTTAAACTCACTCAACCGACCTCCAACTACTGACTCACGGCAACAAAGAAGATGGCAGAAAACAAAGATATTCCTACGGATGATTACGAACGCGAACTCGCTACCGACCTGGACGATGATACTCCGGACAAGCCCAAAGGCATGCCGCTGCACACCAAGATACTGCTTGGCCTGCTTGCCGGCGTGGTCGGCGGACTGCTTGTCAATTGGACAATGGGCGGGTCGGACCCGAACGTAGTTTGGTTTGTCAGCAATATCACACAACCGGTGGGAACGCTTTTTCTCAGCTTGCTGCTGATGATCGTTGTACCGCTGGTCTTTTCGTCATTGGTCGTTGGCGTTGCCGGTATTGGCGACATCCGAAAGCTCGGGCGGATCGGGCTAAAATCCTTTGCTTATGTTCTGGTGATTTCGGGAATATCGGTCGTTATCGGCCTTGGGTTGGCAAACACGATCAAACCCGGAAACCGCATTAGTGAGGATGTTCAGGCCCAGCTTAAGGCAAAATTCGGCAGCGGGGCCACGACGGCCGCCGATGCCCAGAAAAAAGCAGCGGAAGCAGCAAAGTCGGATTCGCCGCTTATGCAGGCCGTAAAGACCGTAGTGCCGAGCAATGTGTTCAATTCCGTCTCCGGCTCTAATCCGAACATGCTGCACATCATGTTCTTTGCGTTGATGATCGGTATCGCGATCACGCTGATCCCGTCGCCGGTCGCGGCTCCGGTGGTCAGCCTGATGGACTCGGTTTTTGCGATCACGTCAAAGATCATCGACATAATAATGAAGTTCGCGCCGTATGCGGTCGCTTGTCTGATCTTTAACAACGTGGCCCAATTCGGCCTGGACTTGCTTCAGTCGCTGGCGTGGTTCGTCGCAACAGTTCTGCTCGGCCTCGGGCTGCATTTCTTTGGTGTTTTTTCGCTGTCGGTCTATTTTCTTTCAAAGATCAATCCGATCGAGTTCTTTAGGCGTTCACGCACGGTGATCGTGACGGCCTTCTCTACCTCATCGTCGAACGCGACCCTGCCGACGGCCCTTCGCGTCGGCGAAGAGAATCTTGGTATCCCGAAGGAGATAAACAGCTTTGTCCTGACCGTCGGAGCAACGGCCAATCAGAACGGGACCGCGTTGTACGAAGGCGTTACGGTTCTATTCCTTGCTCAACTCGCTGGGGCCGAGCTTTCGCTTGCGACCCAGCTGATGGTCGTCTATCTCGCCATTTTAGGCGGTGTTGGTACCGCCGGTGTTCCTTCTGGTTCGATCCCGTTCATCATCGGCATCCTGGCAATGATAAACGTTGACCCAGCCCTCATCGCCATCATCCTCGGCGTTGACCGCATCCTTGATATGTGCCGCACGACGCTTAACGTCGTTGGTGATCTTACGGCCGCGACATTTGTCGCCCGAAGCGAAGGTTACGAGCTGCTGCAGACACAAGAAGATGTGGGGCTCGGGTGAATCTGATGTAGTATATTTTCTGTATGATCAGAAGTAGCGACATAGCGACCACGACCGGCCCTCAGCCTGTTCACCTCCGTTTTTCGGTGGATGAATACTACACGATGTATGAACTTGGACTGATCAAGGACTTTGAGCAGATCGAGATCATAGATGGGGAACTGATAAAGAAAATGGGTATCGGCGAACGGCATGCGGCTGTAGTTAATTTTTTGACGCGCTTTTTTGTTCTCAATTGTTCCGCGTCGATTCAGGTTAGTATCCAGAATCCGCTTCGGCTCAATGATTTCGATGAACCCGAACCGGACGTCGTCCTGGCGGACCTTACGAAAT
>JADYZI010000310.1 GCA_020853255.1 Acidobacteriota bacterium | reverse complement strand
CGCCGACACGGTTAAGGCCGTAACATTTTGCGTGATTGCCCTGGATGATCGCGAACGGCGGCGCATCTTTGACCACAACGGAATAGCCGCCGACAAAGGCTTCGAACCCAACACGGCAGAACTGATGCACGCCGGAATAGGCCCCGATGCTTGCGCGGTCAGCGATCTCGACGTGTCCGGCCAGCGTCGCGGCATTGGCCATAATTATGCCGCTGCCGAGTTGGCAATCGTGCGCGACATGCGATTGAGCCATCAGGAGGTTGTCATCGCCGATCTTCGTCAATCCGCCGCCGCCCGAAGTACCCCGATGGATAGTGACGAATTCCCTGATCTGATTGCGCTTGCCGATCTCGACCGATGTCGGTTCACCCCCGTATTTCAGGTCCTGCGGAGCAAGGCCAATGGACGCGAAAGGGAAAACGTGAGTGTCGTCGCCGATCGTGGTCCGCCCGTCAACAACCACGTGGGATTCAAGCCGGACACCGTCGGCAAGTGAGACATTTTCACCAACAATGCAATATGGGCCGACGTGGCAGTCTTTTCCAATGCGGGCCGCGGATGGCACGATGGCAGTTTCGTGAATAAATGAGGTCATATCGAAAAGGTAGGATCACTCATTGGCCGGGCGGTCCGCGATCACGCTCATAATTATCGCTTCGGCAGTAACGTTCCCGTTTACGGTCGCAATGCCGCTCATCTTCTGCATCTTGCTGCCGACGCGAAGAGCCGTTACCTCAAGCATAAGCGTGTCGCCGGGAACAACCGGACGGCGAAAGCGGGCGCTGTCGATGCCGCTAAAGAACGGGATCTTTGCATCGCGGTCCTCAAATTCACGCAAGGCAAGGATGGCCCCAACCTGTGCCAGAGCCTCGATCTGCAGGACACCGGGCATTACGGGTGCTCCCGGAAAATGGCCCGCAAAATACTGTTCGTTGGCGGTCACCTGCTTGACGCCGAGAATTCGCGTTCGCGGCTCGAGCTCAATGATCCGGTCCACAAGCAAAAATGGATAGCGGTGCGGCAGGATCCGCTGGATCGCAACTGAATCGTAAATGGTCTCTTGGCCAGACATAAAAGCTAAAAAGTCAGGAGCCAGCCGAAGGTGTGAACTTCAACCGACTTCTGACTTGTTCGATACAAATTACCCGGTGACAGTTTACTTCGGCACGGCGGTCGTTGCCGTACCGGCAGGCCGTGCGTTGTAGAAAGTGATGAAATCCTTCGTCACATCCAGCTTTGAAACGTCAACCGCCAGGATGATGCCGGCATTGTCCATCTTTGCGGCGTCAAGGATCAGCGAATAGCCTTTCTGCTTTGCATAGTCGTCGATCGCCTTGCCGATGTCCTGCAGGATCGGGCTCATGATCTGCTGCTGGCGAAGCTCAAACTTGCGCTTGCCGTCTTCCTGCTTTCGCTTGATCGTGAGTTCCAGCGTCTGATACTCCTCGATCTTGGATGCCAGGGCATTCCGGTCAACGGGCACCTTTCCGCCGTTAAGATTATCCTGCTGGGTCTTGATGTCAGCTCCCATCTTCTGGTAATTCGTCACCAGGGTATTTATCTCGGTCTGTGCCGGTGTGAATTCCTTTTCAAGCGCCGACATTGCATTCGTGTATTTGACAATGCCATCCTTTGCATCGAACGCTGCCGTGTTGATCACGACGATCTTCAGGTTGGTGCCGGGCTGGGCCGCCGGTGCCGAACCCTGGCCGAACGCCGCGCCCACAAGAACGCCGGCGATGATAACGCTTACGGCCAATAAACTAATTCTTCTCATTTTATATACAAACTCCTTAAACTCGCTGAAAAATGTCGATTATCTCGAGGTCAATATCTTTGAAACCAAAACGGTGGAATCTGTTGCCTGAAGTTCAAGAATAAACCCGAAAGACAGAGATATTATGCCATTGCCCGCTCGATGTCAATTTTTCACTGTCTTGGATCCAGACCCGCCGGCCACGAAACAGGCGAAAAGGAGCCACGAAACCGTACGAAACGGCGCGGGCTCTTGAATTAGAACGTCCGGCCGACAGTAAACCTGAACCCGTTTCGCTTGCCGGGAAGGAAAATACCGGGAAGTTCCTGTGTAAAGCCGAGCTTGGCGTTAGGGTTGTAGTAATAGATCAGCCGGAATGGGACATTGACGATCGGGACCTGAACGCGAAACTCAAGGCCGATGCTCGACTTAAAATCGCCAAGCTTGCCGAACGCGCTGTCGTCAACCCGAAGCAGCGAATTCTGCTGGACCTCGCCGCGAATGAAAAGCTGCTGGACCTCGGGGTCGAGCGACGTCGGACAGCCAAACCGGTTGCCGCGGCAGAACTCGTTGATATAGTCCGTCTTGGTCATCACCCGGCCGTGATAGTAGAGAATGCTTCCAAAGCTATTCTCAAGTACCGGAGCGTTGGCGAGCCCAAGTGCCGTAAGCCTTCCCGCCCCAAGCAACTGTTGATCGGGGAAATATTCGGTATCGATCCGCTGGGTGCCGGATTTTTGCAGATTAAACACGCTTCCGACATCCGCGAAGAGGGCAATAGTGGCCGGCCCGAAGATCGGGATGCGATATTCAAAGTTGCCTAAAAGCTGGCTGTCTCCGCCAATGAATCGATAATTCTTGGCAAACAGCGCCGGGTTTGCCCCATCGGGCCCCGTCACAAGTCCAATGGATTGAGCAAGTTCCGCGGCCATGTTTGGATTCTCGAATCCGGTATATGGCACAGAAGTTCCCGCCGCGTTAGTGGTCAGCACCACATTTCGACTGGTTACATATGTGTCAAACTTTGCAATGGGCCCTATACTTCGTGAGTTGTAACCGCGAATATCGTTCTCGCTGCCCAGATAGAACCTCTCGTAAGCTGGAACACCGCCGATAAATGCTATCGAATTTGCATTGCGGATCGTATCCGTCAGGGCAAACGCACCGATGTGGCCGGCCTGAATGCGGAATGCAAAGACCTCGGGATTCTTTGACCGACGACGGCGTACCGGAATGAATTGCGAAAAGGTCAGGCTTGGCTGATATGTACGAACGTCGCCACCGAGGCCGGCGAGCCCAAACGACATCGCTAACTGCGTTCCGCTATTGGTATCGATACCGTTTGCGGCCGGCTGGCGGGTATCGTAAACGAACGATCCCGTGATCCTGCTGGTAATGATGTTGGGCTGCTCGTAAATGACAGGAATGCACTTTGTCGGATCGGCGGAACAGGTTTCGTTTACCGGCGGGTCCTGGATCGACGTCGCCGAAAATTGATACGTCAGCCCGATGCGTGAGAATTGAGTAAACCGCCGCTTTTTGAAGGCCAATTCGGAGAGCGGGGCCGTTGCGAACACGGTAGCTCCATAGGTCGTCTGCGTGAACAGATTGCTCTCATCCGTTAGGATCGAACCGAACGGGTTGCGCAGATCGTCGATAAGGTCCGGGTTCTGAGTCAGGAACGTGCCCTCGCCGAAAAATCTGTACCGTGAGGCAAACAACGAGAATCCGGCAGATATCGGCCGATCGCGGAAGTAAGGCTCCTGATACGTAAATTGCAGGCTCTGCTGGCGGTTTCCCGCCCCAAGGGCGAATGACAGGATCTCACCGCGGCCGGCAAGGTTGTTGGTCGAATACTCAAGTCCAAAGAACGAACCGCCTATACCTGAAATACCGCCGTTGAACGATATCTGCTGACGGCCCTTTTCCTTGATCTTCACAAGCAGATCGACGTCACCCTGTTCATCGTCCGTCTTGACCTCTACGTCCTGGTCCTTATCGACCGGATCGAAATACTGTGTTTGGTTCAAACGGGCGACAGAGATCTCAAGATAGCGGGAATTGTAAATATCCCCTTCATTCAGCAGGAACTCGCGGCGAAGCACGCGGTCACGCGTAAATGTGTTGCCTGAGAACTCAAGCCTTCTGAGCGTAAACTGCTTCCCTTCGTCAATAACGACCTTGATATCAACTATGCCTTCATTGGGATTGTTCGGATCGTCCTTGAATTCAGGTTCGAATTCAGCGGTGTAGTTAACAAATCCCTGCTGGCCGTAAACATTCTTCAGGTTGTCGTAAACGCCTTCCTGAAGGCGTTTACCGTCGGCAACTTCACCTTTTTGCAGGCCGAGGTATGCCAGGATCTGCTGTTCGGAAAAGATCGAATTCCCTTCGACACTCAGATCACCAACGCGATAGACCTTGCCTTCGGTCACCGGAACAATGATCTTCAGCGTATCGTCCTTTGATGAAAGCAGTGGAAGCGGAAGCGTGATCAGCGGTATAAAATCCGTCCGCTTCAGGCCCAAGCCTATCACTTCGGGGTCGCCGACCCTTGCCAGAAAATAGCCCTTCGACCACATGTACGCCTTAACATTCTTTTGCAGGTCGTACTGGAGCTTTCGAAGATCGAGGATATCCTGCCCCTTGATGCGTGAGATCAGGCCCGTTTCCTTGACCAGTGTCAGGGCGTTTCGCAGTTCGCTGTCCTTGAACTTTTCATTGCCCTGAAAGTCGATCTCAACAATACGCGACCGATTGCCCTGTGTTATATCGAATGTGAGAGCTATCGAGGTGGCAGAGATCTCCTCTTCCTTAATGTCAACTGTTGCATTCGGATAGCCTTTGCTCGCCAGCATTTCACGCAGAACGCGGACGGCCGCTCTGGCCTTAACAGGATCGTAAATGCCTTCCTTTGAGATACCGACACGCTGTTCGCGAAACGCTTTTAGAATGTCGGCTTCGGTGATGGCCTTTGTGCCCGTAAAGACAAGGTCCCGGATAACCGGCAGCTCACGGACCTCGAAAATGACATTGACCCCGCCGCGGACACCCGGCGTGGTTAGAACGCGGGTGGCGGTCTTATCGAAAAAGTTTAGCGAAAGCAATTCGGCTAGCGCTCTTTCAACGGCGGCCGGATCATAAACGTCGCCAGGCCGCAGCTTAATGTAATAGAAAAGATCGTCGTCGCGATATCGCCGGTTGCCCTGGATATCGACCGATTCGATTATCTGCTGCTGAATGGCGGAGGAGGAGATTTCATTCGCATTGGTAAAACCCTTCGCCTGTACAGGAGCGGCTAAAAAGGCCGTAGCCGCGAGTACAAGCCCGAATGCGGTGAATTTGAACATAGAAAAGATTATCCCTTATGCTGCGGTTATGATAGCTTGAGCTGGGGGCAACCAGAACTCGTGGGCCTTTAAGTACCGCCAAATCAAAT
>JADYZI010000309.1 GCA_020853255.1 Acidobacteriota bacterium | reverse complement strand
CAAGCCCGTTCTCTTCGATCTGTTTTGGAACAAGGTGCCGTCTGGCGATCTCGTACTTTTCTTCCTCGGTATAACCTGACAGGACGATGATCTCCATCCGGTCGCGCAGGGCCGGCTGGATGGTGTCGAGCATATTCGCCGTGGTCATGAACATAACGTTCGACAAGTCGAATGTTATCCCGAGATAATTATCGCGGAATGCAAAATTTTGCTCCGGGTCGAGGACCTCGAGCAAGGCCGAACTCGGATCGCCCCGAAAATCTGCTCCGACCTTGTCTATCTCGTCGAGCATTATCAGCGGATTATTCGTCCCGGCCTGCTGGATCGCCTGAATTATTCGTCCGGGCATTGCGCCGACATATGTGCGCCGGTGCCCACGGATCTCGGCCTCATCATGCAGTCCGCCCAGGCTTAGGCGAATAAATTTCCGGTTCAGCGCCCGAGCTACCGAGCGGCCAAGAGATGTCTTTCCAACTCCGGGCGGCCCAACAAGACAAAGTATCGGCCCCTTTGGTGTCGATATCAGCTTGCGGACGGCCAAGGCCTCGATAATTCGCTCCTTGACGCGTTCGAGTCCGAAATGGTCTTCGTCCAATATTTTTTCAGCCTTGCGGAGATTTAGATTATCTTTTGACGCCTTCTTCCACGGCAGTTCGGTCATTATGTCGAGCCAGTTCCGCAAGGTGGCCGTCTCGGCCGTGTCCGGATGCATACGCTCAAGCTTTTTCAGCTGCCTCAACGATTCTTCTTCCGCATTTTCAGGCATCTTGGCGTCGAGGATCTTTTTCCGGTACCCTTCGACCTCTTCGAACAGTTCATTCACTTCTCCGAGCTCACCCTGAATGGCCTTTAGCTGCTGGCGAAGAAAATACTCACGCTGCGAGCGGTCGATGTCCGCACGCGCCTGCGAATTTATCTCCTGCTGAACGGTCAGAACGTCTATTTCTTTGTTGAGAAGGTCATTTACCCGCCGAAGCCGTTCGACAGGCTCCGAGATATTCAATACGCTCTGCGCATCTTCAACCTTAAGTTCAAGGTTGGATGCGGAAAGGTCCGCGAGACGGCCCGCGTCATCAAGATTCGCAATGATCGCCAGGACCTCAGGTGAAATATTCTTTCCGAGACTGGCAGCCCGTTCCATAAGGCCGCGAACATTGCGGACAAGCGCCTCGACCTCAAGTGAACCATCGGGCGCAAGCGGCTCAGAAATAGGCGTGATGCCGACGCGCACGTGATCGCCGGAGGAATAGACCGAATCCACAAGGGTCCGCGAAAGTCCCTGAATAAGAATGCGAATGCGGCCGTCCGGCAGCTTGAGCATTCTCATTATGATCGCCACCGTTCCGACCGAATAGAGGTCTTCCTGCCCCGGATCCTCTTTGTTAACATCTTTCTGCGACACAAGGACTATCATCCGATTGTCCTTCAGCGCCTCTTCGACCGCCTTGATCGATTTGTCCCGTGACACGAACAACGGAACGATCATGAACGGATAGATTACAATGTCTCTCAGCGGAAGTGATGGCAGCTCCGATGGGATCTGCATCATCGGCTCAACCATCTCGCCGTCGGCCACACCAATAGGAAAATCCTCGATCTCAACCATAACCTAATAGTTTAGGGATGCTTTGGCGGTGAAGCAAATGGCGTTGAATACAGAAGTCCGCTCCCGCGCGAGCGTAATACCAAAGTAGTGAGTATTACGATCGCTCGAAGAGCGGACTTATGTTGGCAGAAATTAGGCCGTTACTGCAGCTCGACCCAGTCGCCGGTATGTATCTCTTGCGCCGTCCGCGTGATGACAGCGGTCGCTGTCTTTTCCTTGACGTTCAGGATAACGAGCTCGCCAACCACTTTGCGAATGGCCGGACGCCCTTCCTTCGCATCCTCGGTCGTAACAACGCTTCCATCAGCTCGGTCGCCCGACTTTCGCGCAGCCTGGTTTGAGAATGTGCCGCCGCGGAAAGTGTTGCTTTGATAACCTTCGTCACGGGCACTGACCGTCTCATTTTTGGGACCGAAAGCGACATTCGGCGTCCCGAGCGGGCGATAGACCGTCACATAGTCGCCGACCTGAACGTTATCTTCGGCACCAAGATCGATATAGACGATCTGATCGCGCGTAAGCATTTCCTGGCCGTCACGGGCCATGAACAAACGTCCGGTGGCTTTACCTGACGGATCAGTGAACTGATCAAGCGGACCGCGGGCCTGATGCATCGGGCTGGTTCGCGACGGAACGGGCTGAACAAGGTCGCCGAGGAGGAAATTGTCGCAGGAGCCTTTGATACGGGCGATGGCGTGGTCACTTTTGACGCGAATGACCTCGACGATGCCGACCTCCTGGACCAGGAACCCAAGATCATCCTTGCGCGTCCAGCGGGTCTCGACCTGGCCTTTCGGCCGGACAACTGACAAAGTGTCGCCGACGCTAACACCCGAGCCAGAACCGGTATTCAAATACACAACATCGCCTTGCGCGTAGATAAACTGCTCCTGCTCTTCCAGGCCGCCGATGATCTTTTTCGACGTGTCGATGGGCGATGATTGTACATAACCGGCACAGTAGAGATTATTCCGTGCCGCGACCGGCATCGGTTTTGCCTGCGCAACGATGACCTTGACCGGTGTTGGTTCCGTTCGCTGTGCGGCCGCAAACGAAGCCAAAAGCATCAAACCACAGGACAGGACGGCAAACGACCGTTTGAAAAATGATACTAAGTTCACAAATTTGCTCCTTTTAAGACGTGCTTCTGGGAATCAGCTGATTACTTTGTGATGAGATGATAGAAGCAGAGATCGTGTCTCGACAGAATTGTCGAGACGGGCTCTTTAGAATTGTATAACTGCGGACACAGTGTGGTCAACAAGTTTTTTCGATTTACAACACGATTATTGCTTGTCAGCGAATTCCGCCGGGCTAACCCGCCCTCGAACGCAGGATATCGAGTACTTCTTTTAGCTCAACGCCTTTCTCGGAAAATAGGACCAGAAGGTGAAACAACAAATCAGCAGCCTCATTTTTAAACGCATCGACATCGGAATTCTTCGCTTCAATTATGAGTTCAACTGCCTCTTCACCGACTTTTTGGGCAATTCGGTTTACACCGGACGCAAAAAGCCCGGCGGTGTATGAACCCGAACGAGGCTGGTCCCTGCGATCCTGAATGATCGCCTCAAGTTCAAATAGAAAATCCTCGCGGCGGTTCTTTTCGCAAAAACACGTATCCGCTCCGGTATGACAGACCGGGCCGGCAGGTATCGCCCTGATCAGTACAGTGTCCGAATCACAGTCCCAGAGAAGCTTCTTCACGGACAGGAAATTTCCGCTTGTTTCGCCCTTGACCCAAAGGCGTCCTCTTGAGCGCGAAAAGAAGGTCGCACGGCCCGATGATGCGGTCCGTTCGTAAGCCTCCTTGTTCATAAAACCGAGCATCAACACCATCTGTGTGCGATCGTCCTGAACGATAGCGGGTACAAGCGAATCTGGGAATTTCTCAAAATCTATACGCATATTTAGATCACACCCTCACCGCGACACCGCGGGCACCGAGCCACCGCTTGAGCGCCGGAACCTCGATCTCCTTAAAATGGAATACAGTCGCAGCAAGAGCGGCATCGGCATCGCATTCCTGAAATATTTCTAGGAAATGGTCTTTTGTCCCGGCCCCGCCGGACGCGATCACCGGAACAGAGACCGCACTTGTCACACTGCGGTATAGTTCAAGATCAAAACCCTTTTTCGCGCCGTCGGCGTCGATGGAGGTCAGCAATATCTCTCCGGCGCCAAACGACATTCCAATCCGGGCCCATTCGATTGCGTCCACGCCGGCTCTTACTCTTCCGCCATTTTTGTACGCCTCCCAGCCATTCCCGCTTCGCTTCGCGTCAATCGCAAGGACAACACATTGCGAACCAAAGCATTTGGCGGCATCCGCGAGGACCTTTGGATCATCAAGGGCTGCCGAGTTTATAGAGACCTTGTCGGCCCCGGCCCCAAGCAAAAGGCCGATATCATCGACGGAGTTTATTCCGCCGCCAACCGTAAACGGGATATCGATAGCGGCCGCGACCTTGCTCACCAGATCGACGAGCACGCGGCGTTTTTCATTGGTCGCTGTAATGTCGAGAAACACAAGTTCATCCGCTTTCTGTTCGCAATAAATGCGGGCGAGCTCGACCGGATCGCCAGCGTCTCGAAGATCCTTAAAACGGGTGCCTTTGACGGTCCGTCCGTCCTTAACGTCGAGGCAAGGGATTATTCGTTTTGCAAGCATATTTATGTGCGGCCTAATTGAATAACGCCAGATCATTCAGCTTGATCCGGCCTTCATATATCGCTTTGCCGATTATCACGCCGCTGCAGCCGGCCTCTTCGAGACGGCGAATATCTTCGAGGCTGCTTACACCGCCGCTGGCGATCAGGTTTAGCACCGGAATTGAATTCAGAAGATCCTGGTACAACTCGACCGACGCCCCCCGAAGCAGTCCATCTTTCGCGATGTCAGTTACAAACACGTTCGTAATCCCTGCTTGAGCCCAGTGTGTTAGAAAATCTGTGATCCCGACATCAGTTACTGTTTGCCAGCCGTCGACGGCAAGCGAAAGGCCGCGAACATCGGCCCCGAGAAGAAATCGATTGGGGCCGTATTCACCAATCCAGCGAGCAAACACGTCGGCTGATCTGACCGCAGTACTACCGACGGTTGCAATGGATGCGCCGGCAGCGAACACGGTTACGAGATCACGGTCAGCGGCAATCCCACCGCCGAAATCGATCACCAGGCTGGTCTTCGCCGCGATCGATTCGAGTACAGACAAGTTTGCTGGCCGGCCTTGTTTTGCCCCGTCAAGATCGACCAGATGAAGCCGTTTCAGCCCGGCGCCTTCGAAACGGCACGCCATCTCAACCGGATCGCCGCTATATACCGTGCATCGGGCGAAATCGCCTTCCGCGAGCCGTACACATCTGCCGTCAATAAGATCTATCGCCGGAATTATTTCGATCATTGCCCCCTCACAGATTCAAGAAATTCTCCAAAATACGTGCCCCCGCCGGGCCGGACCTTTCCGGATGAAACTGCAGGCCGTAAAAATTTGCGTTTCGGACAGCGGCGGAAAACGTCTGGGCATGCTCTGTTTTCGCGATCGTCGCGGCGCAAAGGTCAACGTAATAGCTGTGCACAAAATACATATGCTCCGAGTCAGCGATCCCTTCAAAAATTGGCGAAGCAAGATCGTGCATAGTGTTCCAACCCATGTGAGGCACCTTTATCCCTCGGCCGCCGAGCCGGCGAACTGCGAAAGGAAGAATTTCGAGACACGCGGTATTGTTTTCTTCGGAGGTTCGGCCGAGAAGCTGCATCCCGAGGCATATCGCAAGTACGGGCTGCCGCAATGCTTTGATCACGTTGTCAAGTTCGCGTTCACGCAAATATGCCATTGCCGTCGAGGCTTCGCCCACGCCGGGAAATACGACGCGATCTGCAGTTGTCAAGATCTCCGGATCGTCTGTCAGTACGGTTTCAGCTCCAAGCCGGTCAAACGCGTACTTTACCGAACTGACATTGCCTGAGTTGTATTTCACTATCGCTGTACTCATAAGCTCGACACCAGTCACAAACTTCCCTTCGTGCTCGGAACGCGCGGCTGGCCAACACCGCGTTTCACGGCCATTTTCATCGCCTTTGCAAACGCCTTGAAGATGGACTCGATCTTGTGGTGCTCGTTCGTGCCCTCGGCCTTAATATTCAGGTTGCATTTCGCGTGATCACTAAAGGATTTGAAAAAATGAAAGAACATCTCGGTCGGCATTCTACCGACGGCCTCGCGTTTGAATTCGGCATTCCACACTGCCCAGCTTCTGCCGCCGAGATCGACGGCCACCTGCGCCAGACAGTCATCCATCGGCAGGATGAAACCGTGTCGTTCGACCCCGCGTTTTTCGCCCAACGCTTTGGTGAATGCCTCGCCAAGAGTGATCGCGACGTCTTCAATGGTGTGATGTTCGTCAATATGCAGGTCGCCTTTCGCGTTGATCATCAGATCAAACGAACCATGCCGGGCCAATTGTTCGAGCATATGATCGAAGAACGGCAGGCCGGTCGTGATGTCCGCATTTCCAGAACCGTCAAGGTTTAACTCAACACGGATGTCCGTCTCAGATGTTGTTCGCCGGTGTACCGCGATCCGCGGCGGAAACCTCAGGAACTCATAGATCTCGTTCCAACTGCTTGCGAAAAGCGAAATAGCGGGATCAACAGGCGGGTCGAAATTTTTATTGGCAATGAATATCGCACCCGCGCCGAGATTTTTTGCCAATTCGACATCGGTAGCTCGGTCGCCGACAACGAAAGAATTCGCGAGGTCATACTCGCCATTCAGATACTTCGAAAGCATGCCCGTATTCGGCTTTCGGGTCGGCCTATTCTGATGTTCGAACGAGCGGTCAATGCAGACTTCGCTAAATTTGATCCCTTCGTTCTCGAACAGCTGCATCAGAAAATTGTGTACCGGATAAAAATGTTCTTCCGGGAACGATGCGGTCCCAAGGCCGTCCTGGTTCGTTACCATCACAAGCTTGTACTCTCGTTCCGCTGCGATCCGTGCGAGGTTTGTGATAACACCGGGCATCAGCTTCAATTTTTCAAAGCCGTCAACCTGAAAGTCTTCGGGTTCCTCGATCAAGGTGCCGTCGCGGTCAATAAATAAAATTCGTTTCATATATCTCCAGTGCGTTCCGCAGGGCCTGATTTTCTTCGGGTGTGCCAATTGTTATTCGTAAGCATCCGCCGCACTGCGCAATGCTGCTGCGGCTGCGGACGACGATTCCCTGTTCGATCAGAGATCGGTATAACAGTTCGGCGTTCTCTACTTTTACCAGGAGAAAGTTTGCATCTGACGAATACACTTTTTGAACAGATCGGCGGCCGGATAGCCAACGTTCGAGGCCGCACCGCTCATTTCTGATCTGCTCTACGGTCCGTTCAACTTGGCCGCGGCGGTCTAACGCATCGAGGACAAGGCGTTGGGCCGAAGCGCTGACGTTGTATGGCGGCTTCACCTTATTGAACAGGTCGATCACTTGTTCATTCGCGAACGCAATACCAACTCGCAGCCCTGCCATTCCCCACGCCTTTGAGAATGTTTGAAGCACAACCAGATTCGGGTAGGCCGCGATGGATGCTGTCCACGACATCTGGTCCGCAAAATGCACGTACGCCTCATCAACGATCACGATCCCTTTAAATTCCCGCAGAAGCTCAATGATCGGCTCACGGTCCAGAAGGTTTCCCGTGGGGTTGTTTGGAGAACAAAGAAAAATAAGTTTTGTATCGTCACGAACGCCCTCCCTCACAGCTGTCAGATCAAGTTGAAAGGCATCCGTAAGATCCGCACGGATGACATCGACAGAATTGATATTTGCGGCCACTTCATACATGCCGTATGTCGGCGGGCAAATAACGGCGCTATCTTGTCCGGGACGGCAAAAGATGCGAAATAGAATGTCGATGGCTTCGTCACTACCGTTGCCCAGAAAGATCTGCGAAGGCCGAACGTTGTTGAGCGCGGCAATACGCTTTTTGACAGTTGTTTGAAGCGGGTCAGGATAACGCGAATAGTCGTCCGGCAATGGCGAACCAAACGCATTTTCGTTTGCATCGAGAAAAATACGGGCGTCGTGCGAAAACTCGCAACGTGCGGACGAATACGGAACAAGTTCTCTAATGTTTTCGCGGACAAGGCTGTTCAGATCAAATACCATCTATCGCCTCCAATCGAACGGAAACGGCACGTTTATGTGCCTCCAGGCCCTCGGCCTCAGCCATCAATTCAACCGCCGGGCCAATGCTTTTAATGCCGTCTGCATTTACTTTTTGAAATGTGATCTTCTTAAAAAAGCTGTCGAGCGAAACGCCTGAAAATGCCCGTGCAAATCCGGCAGTAGGCAGCGTGTGGTTGGTCCCGGCGGCATAATCGCCAAGGCTTTCACACGAATAATTTCCGAGAAAGACCGAGCCGGCGTTCACCACTTTATCCGCGAACTCATCCGCATCTTTGACCGCGAGTATCAAGTGTTCGGGAGCATATTCGTTTATCAGGTCGATTCCCGCTGTGAGGTCCTCAACGAGGATGGCGATCGAGTTTGAAATCGCTGTCTCGGCTATTCTCCGACGCGGAAGTGAAGCGATCCGCTGGCCGATCTCAAACACGGTTTTCGCGATAACCTCCAAACTGTCTGAAACCAAAACGGCCTGGCTGTCGGGACCGTGTTCCGCTTGAGAAAGGATGTCGGCTGCGACAAAAACAGGATCACACGACCGATCTGCCAGGACCGCTACCTCCGATGGCCCGGCCGGCATGTCAATGGCGACCGTGGACGACACCAATTGCT
>JADYZI010000308.1 GCA_020853255.1 Acidobacteriota bacterium | reverse complement strand
CGCGGACGACAAAGATCTCTGTGTAAGCAAACCCAAAATTCTTGTCCTTCACCGGCCGACGGTACACTTCCAGGCATCGCTGCTTTAGGTTTACGATCCAATACTCGTCGATCCGGTTCTCAGCATAGAGTTCAGCCTTGGTCAGGCGATCGAATCGGAGAGTGGAATCGGATACCTCAACCACAAGGCTTGCCGATGTCGGATGAGCGTCGGCAAAATCCCGAGGATCTCCCTCAACCACCGCGACATCCGGTTCCGGCTGGTCCGCCTTGCCCAAACTAATAGGCAATTGACTGTCGATCAGATATCCCTTTCCGAAAACCTTCTTCAGGGCTTCACACAGCAGTCGCACGGCCGTCGCGTGCGGCGTTTTCATAGGCGCCATTTCAATTATCTCTCCCCGGATAAGCTCGACCCGCTTGCCGTTGAAGAATCCCATGTCCGCCATTTTGTAGTACTCGGACGCGGTCCAACGGTAGCGTTTTGGCGAGCCGTTAGTCGGGGTTGGAGGCTCGGTCACGATCCTTGGCCGAACGTAATTTCTTTCTAAAACTGGCTCCATATGATCCGTCTCAACTTGCCGCCGCGCATTCGCCCATCATCATTATAGCGCGGGTTCGGGCCCAGTTGTCGGCGGCGAGGATATTTTCCAATGTCGCCGCGTCGGTTGGTTGATGGTCGGCGAGCACCGCTTCGTTTATCTTCGAAATTTCGCCAAAGCCGATGCGGCCGTCGAGAAACGCCTGGACGGCGGTTTCATTGGCCGCGCTCAGTACGGTCGGTGCCGTACCGCCCTGGTTCAAGGCAGTATAAGCAAGGCCTAGACAGGGAAATCGTTCGATGTCCGGTTCTTCGAACGAGAGGCTGCCCAGTTTGGCAATATCCAGCGGGGCTACGCAATTTTGTTTTCGGTCCGGAAACGTCAGCGAATATTGGATGGCATGCCGCATATCGGTTACACCCATCTGTGCGATGATCGATCCATCGACCAGTTCGACCATTGAATGGACGATCGATTGCGGATGGACGACGACTGATATTTGATCGGCGTCAAAGCCAAAAAGCCATTTGGCCTCAATGACCTCCAGGCCTTTGTTCATCAAGGTAGCAGAGTCGATCGTGATCTTGTCGCCCATTTTCCAGTTTGGATGAGCGAGGGCCTGTTCGCGCGTCGCGTTCTCGATCTCGTGCTTTGGTTTTGTTCGGAACGGGCCGCCGGATGCGGTAAGGATGAGGCGTTTTACCTCGGCCCGCTTTTCACCGCGCAGGCATTGGTGGATCGCATTGTGTTCGCTGTCAACGGGCAAGATCTCGGCACAAGACTTTGCGGCAGCGGCTGTCATCAACTCGCCGGCCATTACAAGCGTCTCTTTGTTTGCCAGCGCAATACGTTTGCCGGCCTCGATCGC
The DNA here is from genome assembly GCA_020853255.1 of Acidobacteriota bacterium. The sequence continues at coordinate 2,812 of JADYZI010000308.1, read as the reverse complement.
CCGAAGCGTCGGGACAAAACCGACGGCGCCGACGGTCGCGGAAATAACTATATCGGCCGCGTGGTGTGTTGCGGCCTTGACCAGGCCGGCTTCGCCCGTTTCGATCCGCGGAGGTACGACGTCAAGCCGGTGGAGCTCTCTGAGAAGCGACTCTGCGCCTTCGTCATTCCCGCACGACGCGATCTCCGGCCTGAATGCCGCCACCTGCTCAGCAAACTTCGTCATATTCCGCCCGGCCGCAAGCGCAACGACGCGAAACTCTTTGAGGTACTCGATTACCTTTAGCGAATTGCAGCCGATAGAGCCGGTGGAACCAAGGATGGAGATGCCTTTCATACCGAAAATACTGAGGTTTAGATTAACATATTGGCTCCCGCTTGGGCATGGCCTGTTCGCTAAACCTCAGGCAAGCGTCTTTCTAAACCGCCACCAGATGTCAGCTTCCAGCCATCAGTCTGAAAGCTGATCGCTTAAGGACTGTGGCCGTACTTTATTCCCCTAATTTCTTCATTAGACTGCCTGCGTCGCTTCTAGGCAAAGTTTGCTGCTCGCCGGTTCGCATATTTTTAACGGTAACTGTATTCTCCGCGATCTCGGTGTCACCTAAGACGCAAACGAAAGGAACTTTGATCGTATCGGCGTATTTGATCTGTTTGCCAAGTTTATCGGGTTCAGGGTAAACGGTTACCCGCACGCCGCTTGCACGAAGTTCCGAGGCGAGTTTCAACGATTCCGCCGCCGTTTCATCGCTCCATAATGTGATGAGAGCATCAGCGGGCGTCGATCCGGCGATCTCCGGCGGGAACATACCGCGCTCGTCCATCATGACGAGAATGCGTTCAAGGCCAAGCGAAACGCCGCATGCGGGTATCTGTTCCTTGCCGAACATTCCGATCAAGCCATCATATCGGCCGCCGCCGGCTAGTGATCCGGCAAGGTCGGGAACGTTTACTTCGATGATCGTGCCGGTGTAGTAAGACAGGCCTCGGGCCAGGCTTGGATCAAGCAATACGGGAGCACCTGCGGTGTACCGCAATATTTTTCCTATATCCGCGAGCACTTCCTGGCTGACGATATTCAGAAGGTTGCTGACGATAGTACGGTTGATCTCGGCGTGCCGGCCTTCGATCTTGCCGGTTTGTTCGAAGATATCGAGGACCATTTTCGACGCGGACTCGTCGATACCCCGTGCGGACAGTTCTTTGGCTACGCCTTCTGTACCGATCTTGTCCAGCTTATCGATAGCGACAAGCACAGTGGCGTGATCATTCACGCCGATACCGGCCGTGTCGAGAATGTCGCGAAGTATTTCACGATGGTTCATTCTGATCGTGAAATCATTGAACCCAAGCCGCCCCAGTATCTCGCTGACCGCGAGGATCTGCTCGGCCTCTACCAACATGGAAGCCGAACCGATCGCGTCGGCATCGCACTGATAAAATTCGCGGAATCTTCCGCGGGCCGGCCGGTCGGCACGCCATACGGGTTGGATCTGATAGCGTTTGAAGAATTTGGGAAGATCGTTCTTATTGTTGGCAACGACGCGTGCAAGCGGAACCGTCAGGTCGTATCGCAAGGCGAGATCTGCCAACTCTTTTTTGTCGCCGGATTCAAGGATCTCGTCCAACTTTTCGCCGCGTTTCAATATCCTGAAGATAAGCTGGTTGCCTTCTTCGCCATATTTTCCCGTAAGTGTCTCAAGATTTTCGACCGCCGGAGTCTCCAGCGGTTCGAAGCCGTAGCTTTCGTAAACCTGCTTTATTATGTTGATGACGTAGTTGCGCTTGCGGACGTCCGCCGGGAGAAAATCACGCATTCCTCGAGCCGGGTTTGTACTTGCCATAAGCCGATAGTTTATCGCGTCAGAACCGTGAGCGATAGCGTCCCGGTTCGTTTGAGCGGTAGAAGAGATCGGTCGCTATCGCTCACGGTTCTGACAAGAGATACGAGCCGGTCGCTAACGCTTCCGGTTCTGACCTATTTGCCCCAGAAGGTGTAGCCGAGATATAGCATTTGCCCGTCGTAACCCGGATTGATCTCGCCGCGGCTGGCGTTTGAGATGTGGTACCACTTATAGCCAAAAGTGACGGCCTTTTTGTTCGACAGGCGATATTCGATGCCTGCACCGCCTTCGCTGCCAAAGTTCAGGCGCTGGCCCAAGTCGTTGGGTGTGGTCTTGTTGAAAATGAGTGCGGAGAGGCTGAGAGCCAGAAACGGCTGGAGTTTTTTCTTTGGCCGGAAATTGAACTGCAGGCCAAATGGCGAACCGCCAAAGGCGTATTTTGTTTCTTTCACCGGATCGACACGAACGGTATTGGGCCCGGTTTGCGTGATGACACGATCTGGATAATGAAGTACGGCGACCGGTATAGCGTCGAGCGTGTATTTAATGTTCAGCCAGTCGCTGTTATTGAACCGGCGAGAATAGCGAAGGGCGGCCATCCCGTACTGAGCGTCCCATGTCCGGCCGCCGACGGGCCCGAATGTGCGCACCGCGGGGGCAAAGCCGCCCCAAACGCTCAACTCATTTTTCGGCCGGTCATCAGTTGTTTGGGCGGCTGCCGCGATCACGAAAAACGCTGTAAGGGCCAGGGCCATTGTTAATTTCATATTTTATTATCAGTGCAGGCAAACGAAAGGGATTGTACGCCGAGTTCGTTTGTTTGTAAATCTAATTACCCGGCTTTGTAGTTAGCACATCATATGTCCTACGAGAATAGCAGGTGAGATGTCGGCTTTCGGCGGTTGAGGGTAAATGGCTATAGAAAGGAGTCATGAGAAATTACCCGGAGATCGCGATGGAGAAGGCGAT
>JADYZI010000307.1 GCA_020853255.1 Acidobacteriota bacterium | reverse complement strand
CTCGCCCGCGAAGAAAAGAACTTCTTCGCCCGCCGCGGCTATTCACGCCTCGCCCGCACGGGAGTGATTCCCCGCTGATGACAGTCCGAAAGATAACTGAATTTCCTGCCGAGGTTCTTGGCCAGGTCGGCAAACCTGTTACCGAATTCGACGAAGATCTCGCTGCCCTTTGCGAGGAGATGTTCGAGACGATGTACGATGCCGAGGGCGTAGGGCTTGCAGCTCCGCAGATAGGGCTGAACCTTCGGCTTTTTGTGATGGATTGCGACGGCGTGAAACTCATCGCCGCCAACCCAGAGGTCATCGAACGAAGCGGCGAACAATCCGGTCACGAAGGCTGCCTCTCGGTCGGCAAGGTCCCGGCCGTCCTCGTACGCGCCGAGACCGCAAAACTTCGTGCTCAGAACGAAAAGGGCGAGTGGTTCGAACGCGAAGCCTCAGGCTATGCCGCACGCGCATTCCAGCACGAGACCGACCACTGCGACGGCAAACTCTTCATCGACCACCTCCCAAAACTCCGCCGCGAAATGGTCCTCAAACGCTTCAAAAAAGAAAAGAACTGGAAATAGACCTATCCCCATCCGTCGGAAAGCCCAATGCACAAGAAAAGGCCGGACAGAATCTTCCATGTCCGGCCTCGATAGATCCAATATCGTAAGGAAGGATCTATCGAAAGAAGTGAGGAGTCAAGCTTGACCTGCACTGAATCCCATACGAATTGGGGAACAAGTTTCACAGCTAATTTATTCTAATGTAGTAGTACAAAGCCACATTCTTAGGCCTTGTCTCGTCGGGTGATTCTCCTGTATGGTCGGTCACTTTCTTGATTTTCCCGTCACATTCGTTTGGGCGACTGCTACCGCCATCATCTGAGAGGTAGGGGGTTCCCCAGTCATCATAGGAATGAGCGTGAATCTTAAATGCGTCATTCTGGAACGTCCCACGGACGCGGCCGGGTTGTGGGTCTCGATTTAAAGCCTGAACCGCAGAAATTTTTCCACCAAGCTCACCTTCTACATCAAATATATTCAGACCTCGTTGGAAAACACCTCGCAGATCAGGAACATTTGGGGAACTCGTTATTGATGAGAACTCCGAGTTTGACACAGCCCTTCCATCACATGGTGCCCAGTACGAAAATTCACTCTTCCAAACACCCCCGCTATCTTTATTATTCTCGGTAGCTTTTTCAAACTCGGACCAGGTTAAGAATGATGCTATGACAGTCCCGATAGGGACTCCGAGACTTTCTCCTTTTCTCGTCCGGGTCACCTTGAGTGATTGAGCAGTCAGGTCAGTATCGATAGTGAAAATTACTTCTTTCGTTTCCTTTGCAAGGTCGAAAGTGAAGACCTCCTCGGAGTTGTTTTCCAGTTTTTCGCCTTTTTTAATTGTGGCAGACTGTAGTTTTGCTTCCGGAGTAATAAAAACTTCGTTAAACTCTGGGTCCTGCAAACCTCCGAAATTTGAATATTTCACCTTAAATGTGATCGAAGTATCGGCAATGTCAGAGCTAATATCGAAACCGAATTTCTTGTTTTTTTCTCTACACTCCGTATATGCTTTGAGAAGCGGCTCGTTTGTGACACTATACTGATATACCTGATAGAAACGGGTCGTCATTGAAAAGCCGGTGCTTTGCTTTACCTTTTCGATGAAGTTATTGATTTCTGCTTCTTCTGCGCCAAATTTCAAACCTATCGGAACAGCATCAACAATAACGTCTAAACCAAGATTAAACTTTCCTTTTTGGAAGTCTTCCTTGAACTGTTCAGATTCTATATACTGTTTGTAGTCAAGATCTTTCTCGACCGAAGCCTTGCTAAAGTGATGATCGAACACACCGTCGGCTAGTAGTTTTTCACATTCATCGGACATTGTTTTTCTCCTTTTGTCAGTTTATTAGTTAGTTCCAAAATTACATTTTTGCGCCGAATACCGCGGTCGGTGATTCGCGGTATTTGTTCCACTTAGACTGCGCTGGTGAGCTGTCTCAGTTTCCCCTTACTCCGTTTCAGGACGTCAACCACCCGGATTCACTTGTCTCGGTTTTACTACCAAAACCATTCTTGAAAATGGGAACTGAAGAATCTCCTTGTCTACCACTATTGAGTCGGCTCCTTGAAACACTTCGAATCCTAGAAAAACCGTATATGAATGTCCTTAAAAACTTCCTAATTTGTTCCTAATTGTTGCTTATTGAGGTCATAAGCAGGTAGAATATGGCAATCCCGGGGGCACAATTTAGCGTTTAAGTTGTTGTTTTTGCAAGCATTTAGATCTCTCATGCCCAATATTTATAGATTTGGTGAATTTGAACTCGACGAAAAGGAAGAAATTCTTTGTCGGGGCGGAAAAGTACTTCCGATAAATCGCCGTGCGTTCCAGGTTTTGTCGCTACTCGTTTCGCGGGCTGGCGAGACAGTCACAAAAGAAGAGTTTTTTGAGTCGGTTTGGGCAGACTCATTCGTCGAGGAGAATAATCTTTCGGTTGCCGTGGCGATTCTGCGAAAGGCCCTGAATGACGATCCGAAGAACCCGATATTTATAGAAACGGTTCCCCGCCGCGGATATCGATTTATCGGTGACGTTACCGTTGAAGAAATAGCGGCCGCTCCACCGGCAGTCGTCCAACGGCCGACAACCGAGGCAGTTTCTGATGCTGTTTTACCGGCAGATGCGGTTCCAGAGCCGATCGCTGCCGGGCCAACTGCTGAACCGAGCATCGGCTTTGGCAGCCTACTCCGCCGTCGAAAGGTTCTATTTACTGCGGCAGCGTGTATCTTTCTTTTGCTGCTCATCGGTGCGGGCTTCAAATATTTGTCGCCGGAAGGGTTCTCCACAACGGCGTCTAGCGTTTTCCCCTCATCGAAACCAGCGTTTGAATCCGTCGCCGTCCTGCCGTTCGTACATGCTGAGGCGGACGGAGAATATCTTGCGGACGGCTTCACGGAGGCTCTCGTGGACGACCTCTCGCATATTCGGGATCTTCGGGTCATCAACGGCGAATCCACCGCCAGATTCAAGGGCGAAAGCACAAATACGGACGAGGTCGCAAAGCGCATAAATGTTCAGGCGATCGTTACGGGCAAGTTCGAGCACAGGGACAACGACATTTTTCTCAACCTCGCATTGACGGACACGACGGCCAATTCGGTCATTTGGACGACGCAGTATAGATTGACCGCGAAGAATCCGGTTCAGGTGCAGCAGCTTGTCGCCCGCGATGTTGCGCTGAATCTTCGCGTTCGGCCAAATGACGCTCGAACCCAGTATGAGCCCGATCAACAAGCTTACATTTTGTATTTGAAGGGTAAGTACTATTGGAATCGCCGCTCAGAGGCCATTGGCGAAGGACACTACGACAAGGCCGTCGAACTCTTTAAGGAAGCGTTGAATATCGATCCGGGTTATGCCCTGCCGTATGTCGGCCTTGCGAATGTGTACGGCCAGATGTCCGGCGGGAGCAAGTATTGTCCGAGGACACCGCAGGAGCGATTGGAGATCGTCAATGGCTATTTGGCAAAGGCACTTGAACTCGACCCGACGCTCAGCGACACCTACGCGTCGATGGGGATGAGCGATCTTTACCTCGGGGCAGTTCCGCAATGGAAAAGTGCTGAGACGAACTTTAACAAAGCCCTCGAACTCGAACCCAGCAATGCGTCCGCGCAGCATTGGCTTGCGGAATATCTTGCGCTTACAGGCCGTTTTGATGAGAGCCTCGCGGCATACGATCGTGCAATAGCCCTCGACCCGCTCTCGATGGCGGTACGCGGCGACAAGTGCTACGCGATCTGGTTCGCACGGCGATATGATGAGGCGGTCACCTGTATGGAAGATGTCCGCGATCTGGACCCGCTCTTTAAACGCACTCATTGGTATCTTCTAGGCATCTACGCCACGGCGGAAAGATATGACGACCTTATCGAAACGCTCAGGACCGTCGAGCACGATAATACGATGAAAATATACGCCGAAGAGGACTACAATTCTCTAAAGACCGCATTAAAGGCGGACGGAAGATCGGGATTCTGGACCGCGTATCTGCATATCTGGACAAGGGAGAAAAGCTCCTGGGCGATGGCGGTCTGCTTTGCGCAGCTTGGGGAAAAGGACAAAGCTTTCGAGCAGTTGAATAAGGCGATCGACTTCGGTGGCGGAAGTCTTGCTTATATTCCCTCTTTCCCGACCCTTGCACCGCTCCACGACGACCCGCGATGGAAGACGATCCGTACCCGCGTCGGCCTCGAACCGTGATCGATCCGCCGGTCAGAATCGCCTGCGTAAGCAGGCGGCCAAAAGTCAGAACCACCTGCGATAGACGGGCAGGGATTTACCTTCGACGGCGAGTTCGCGTTCGGTCTTTACGGAGAAAGGGTTTGCGTCGATCTTTTCCTCGCGAAAACGTTCGTGTTCGCGGAAGATCGCGAACATCTCGTCTGCGAGGAATTCGATGTCGGTTTGAATGAGCACTCTGCCCTCCGGCGCAAGTTTCGCAGCGATCGCGTCGGCCATTTCGCGGTTCACCATACGGCGTTTCTCGTGCTTTTTCTTGAACCACGGATCGGGAAATTGGATCGTTACAGTTTGAAGCAGGCCGTCAGGGATCTTCTCGATCAGGCGGTCGAGCCAGAGCATCGCGTTGCAGAACGAATAATGCAGATTCGTGTGGCCCGCCTCGGCAGCGAGCCGATTTGCCTCGGCGACGAGCGGTTCGCGTATCTCGATGCCGAGGTAGTTATATTCCGGCATTTCGCCCGCCATCTTCAAAAGAAATCGCCCGCGCGCGCACCCGATGTCCATAAAGAGCGGACGCGTTGGGTCAGCAAAGACCTTGTCGATCTCAAGCGGCAGCGGTGTCTGCCGATAGAATGGCGCTAAGGGATTGACGTGTTGGTGAACTCGAACGCGTGCCATTATAGATCTAGACGATTCCTAGGATGGTAAGGATCGCGAGTCCGCATACGGCGGCATACGCAGCGAGCGAAAGAAGTCCGGCAACCTTGATCGGCGGCAAGGCTTCGCGAGGGTCTTTGTACGGATCGCCGGGAACGGCGAACAACGCATAGACTGCACCGGTCAAAAGCCCGCCGATGTGTGCGTAGTTATCGACCATTCCGCTCAGGATAAGACCGTAGAACAAAATGAATCCGATGTTGATGATCAGATTCCTGCGGAATTCAGGCGCGATGAACTGACGCCGCTTGAATGAATAGACCGCAAGAAACCCGATGATGCCGACAATACCGCCGGATGCTCCGATCGAGATCCCAACCGGATTAAGGACAAGCGTTAGAGCGCTGCCGCCGACCGCCGAAAGCAGAAAGACGATCGATAGGTGCGCTCGATTCGCAAGAGCCTCAAAGGGACGCGCAAAACTATAGAACGCAATGCTATTCAGCCCGATGTGCAGCAATCCCGCGTGAAGGGCCGTGCCCGTCAAGAGCCGCCAATGTTCGCCATTCTGCAGGTAAGCCTGCTTGTCAAAGCCTGCCACGAGGATCGCGGGTTCGACACCGCGTGCGAGTTCTGCAAGAAAGACGCAGCTATAGAGCGCAATGATGATGATCGCGTAGATCGGCGGCCCCGGACGGAACGCGATCTCTCGCGGCTGCGGCTGCTCGAATTGCTGTGGGTCTTCCGGACGAACTTCCTCGTCCCTGTAATCAAGCGACATTT
>JADYZI010000306.1 GCA_020853255.1 Acidobacteriota bacterium | reverse complement strand
TTCCCGGGAACAGATCGGTTATGACGACATTCGGATCGACCAATCGGGCAAATCCGGCAAGGATCTGTTCAAAACTATCGTTCAGTGAAGCAAATGCCGTTTCGACCTTGGCATGGATCGACGGCGCGGGCCGGATACCGACCAGCCCGGTTAGCTCCTGCTGGTAAACCTTTTTGAGCTCAAGTGAAGCCGTATATGAAGCCCCGTCAAGCGATGCAAACAGCTCCGCACTCTCATCCTGAAAACGCGTCAGCCGGCTGTTGATGAACATGATCAGATCCTGCGAGATCTCATGTACTTTTGCAAAGATCAGAACCGTAGATTTTAAGGGTTCATCCCCCCGCAGCATTCGGCCGACGACCTCGAGAGAACGGATAATGACCGCGAACCGTGATAAGACTTCGGTCAGATCAGCGCGGTCCGAAAATGAAAGCGACTTGCGCGACAATAGCTGCTGGAGGTCTTTTGGAAGATGATCAAGGCCGCCCAACTCCCACTCGCGTGCAAATTTTGCGGCGGTCGGCAGCGTTCGCAGTTTGTTTATCAGAAGCTCTTTCCACGATCTCCATGTGTCGAATCTAGCGGTTCCAGCATCTATAAGCCCTTTATTCAGGGCGATCAGGTCACGAAGTTCAAGTACAAAGGCATCGCAATCTTCGACCGACAGATCTTTGACGGCCGTGTGGCCGGACGCGGCCTGACCGGTTCCCGCGATCAGGCCTTTTCTTAACTCAAAATTCAGTTCCGAACAGATCAACAGCGCCGAAAACGTCAGCCTCAGCTCCTTCGTCCAGTTCGCGTCAGAGTCTCCGAGCTTTTGAGTTTCGCGTGATATTCGGTCCCAATTGCAAAGGAAACCTTCGAGGCCCGAAAGCCACAGGCCTATCTCAAACGCCGTCTCGCCCGGATCGCGCACCGGCCTCGGCGGAAACACAAATTCCTGTCCGGCCTCAATGTTGTCTGCAACTAGCGGCTCGGCGGTGTTTGGCAAAGTGGCGGTTGTTTCCAAAAGGGGTTTTCCTCTCTAGATCGAAGGTTATCGGCAGGAAAGCGGCAAAACCGCTCTATTATTTTATACAATATATGGACACCGATAAGCAACAAAAAGGTTAAACACAGGCAAAATGAACGACAATTCACTTGATAAGATCGTCATCGCAACAAGAAATCTGGGCAAGGTTCGCGAGATGCTCCATCTCTTTCAAAGTATTAAGGTCCCATTCGGAACGCTTGCCGATCATCGTGATACTACGGACATTGAAGAAACCGGCACGACGTTTGCCGAAAATGCTGAGCTAAAAGCCGCGGCTTATGCCCATCAAACGGGCCATTGGTGCCTCGCCGATGACTCAGGCCTTGAGGTCGCCGCACTCGACGGCCGGCCGGGAGTGTTGTCCGCACGCTACGGCGGGGCTGATATGGCCTTTGCGGAAAAAATGAGTCTGCTTCTGAATGAACTCGAAGAATTTTCCGATAGTGCCCGCGATGCCAGATTCGTCTGTGTAATGGCCCTCGCGGACAAGACCGGCCGGATCCGATATTCCGCCGAGGGAGAATGCTGCGGCCGCATCGCCCTGGCACCACGGGGAAACGGCGGATTTGGCTATGATCCAATATTTGTTCCCGCCGGCTACAAGCAGACATTCGGCGAACTTTCGCCCTTTGCCAAGAACCAGATCAGCCACAGAACAGCCGCCGCGAAAAAAATTCTTCGATATTTGCTAGGTTTTACCGACGTTGCGACTTGACCACATCATTATTAGCCTGTAATATTCGACACTTGACATCGTTGGTCAGCAAATTTCGGGGCGTAGCACAGCCTGGTAGTGCGCACGGTTTGGGACCGTGAGGCCGCAAGTTCGAATCTTGCCGCCCCGACCACACCAAGCCGGCAGAAAGGATATGCCCTTGCGGACCTGTGGCGTATTTATTCAACCGGTGACTCAACTCAGAGTTGAACAGAAACTAATTTATCGATCTACTCAATCCCATTGGAGGTTAGCTAAGACACTATGGCTCGTATGACGCAAACGGAGATCATCAACACCCTGGCTGAAAAGTCGGGACTCAAGAAGACGGAAGTCAAAGGACTTTTCGATGCAACCGCCGAGCTCGCGGCGAAAGAAGTAAAAAAGAATGGTGAATTCACCCTTCCGGGCTTTGGCAAACTGGTCAAAACGACCCGCAAGGCCCGTGAAGGCCGTAACCCGGCAACCGGCGCTGTTATCAAGATCCCTGCAAAAACGACCGTCAAATTCCGACTGGGCAAGGCCATGAAGGATTCTGTCGGCGGCAAATAATCAGCCGTTTAACACAACTATTATCGGGCCGGTAAGCTTTTTGGAGCGAACCGGCCCGACTTATTTTACCGGACTTGGGCATTCTTTTACTTCTCCGAAAAAAAAGTAGTGACAAACCGTTTCGCTTTTGTTACGATTGCCTTACATAGTTGATAGCTAGACCGCGAGCCCCCACTTTTTTACAACGCAAAAGTTGGTTTTTTCAACTAAATATAAGGGGTAGAGTGTTGAATTGCAGCACTTTGCGTGGGGATCGGGTTTATCTGAGGCTATTGGATATTTGATAAAGCGTAAATCACATTTACAAGGAGAGAACAACGTGGCAGCAGCTAAGCAAATGACACTGCAGGACCGAATTCTGCAGATCGATCATATCCAGGCT
>JADYZI010000305.1 GCA_020853255.1 Acidobacteriota bacterium | reverse complement strand
CGTTCATGCCTTCGATGCCGACCGATCTTGTATGCAAGGACGTTACGACCGGCGAGATCGTGCCGTGCCCAACTTTCCAGTCGGACAAACCGGCCGTCAAACCGTCGCCATCGCCAAAGGCACCGCCTGCGAACACAGGCACAAAGACGGAGCCGCCCAGCAATACCACCGTAAAACCGCTCCAAAGTGATAAGGCCAAGCCGCCGGACGATTCAAAGTCAGTGTCGGACAAGCCACCTACAAAACGCAGCGGCAAACCCTCGTCACCTGAAGAGTAATGCCCCGAACAGATCGTACAAGGTCTTTAAGGCGAGCAGCACGACCGTCGCCAAGAATATCCGCCGCAAAAGTGTCTCGTTCATCTTCGCGGCATAGTGGGCGCCGATATATGCCCCGATAAACATCGTGACCGACAAGATCACCCCGAGTTTGTAATCCACCAGCCCCTGGCGCATAAATATGACGGTCGCGATCAACGACGAGCATACGTTTATCAATTTCGTCGAAGCGACCGCCTCGCTGAACGGCATTGCAAAAAACGCCACAAGCACCGCCGTCAGTATCGTCACATACCCGCCGCTGTACAAGCCGCCGTATATCGCAAGCCCGAATGACAGCAAGTAGACAAGCACTCGTTTTGGCTCGCGCGCGGCCGCCGCTTGGCCGCCTGCATCCCGCTGCCAAAAAATGAACACGGCAACCGCGATCATCGCGACCGACACGATCAGTTTCAGGCTCTGGTTCGTGATCACGCCGACCAGGGCCGCACCGGCCGCCGAACCGGCAAACGTCAGCACCAGCAGCGGCCAGACCTTGCCGTAATCTATCTTTCCCTGCCTGACAAACGGTATCGTCGCTCCTACCGACATAAAGGTAAGCCCGAACATATTGGTTGCCACCGCCACCTTTTCATCGATCCCAAACTGGAACATCACCGGTACCGTGATCAGAGAATTGCTCCCCGTCACGACACCGACCAGCGTCGTAACAAAAAATAGCAGCACCAGAATTGAAAGAAGCCAAAGCGACATTACTTACACGAGTTTAAGGCCTGAGTCCAAGTTTGGAAACTGTGAGGACCATCCCGCTGACACAAAAAGCGGGCAGCACGCACGCATGCTGCCCGAAGGGGTCTAGTCGAATTGTCAGCCCGAACTAAAAGTCGTAGCGGGCCGCAAACTGAAGTTCTCGCGGCGCACTGGCCGAGCCGGTTATAAAGCCGAAACTCGACGAATTGATGTTCGCGTTCGGCAAGGCGAAGAAATTCTGGTTGAGCGCGTTGAACGCATCAACCCGGATCTGTATCCTCTGCGACTCCCATGGGAGTTTGAAGTTCTTCGCAAGGCTAAGGTCAACGTTCCAGAAGGCGGGCCCCCGAAGATTATTCCGGACGCCGATCTCGCCGTTTCGCGGATTCTTGAACGCTGCAAGGGCAGCGGCCTGGTCCGCAAAGAACGTTATGTTCGAACCGGTTGCGTCGATCTTCCCCGTAAGGGCAGACGCGTCGCCGGTAAGCACCGCCGGGCTGTTGAAGACAAACCCAACGGGAAATGCCCCTGTCGTCGTGCTGAACGGCAAACCTGACCGGGCAGTCACGATCCCGGAGATCTGCCAGCCGCCTATCAACGCATCGACGAGGCTCGAAGAATCGCGCCCGATCCAGCGCCCCTTGCCGAACGGCAGGTCCCAGATCCCGTTTGCGTTAAATAGATGCCGGATGTCAAAATCCGACGGCCCGTAACACGCATTCAGGTCGCGCAGGTCACAGATCAAGCCGCCGAATACAGTGTTGCCGACACTTGAATTGTTATCCTTTGAGAACGAGTACGTGTAGTTGACATCGAATTGGAATCCGTTAACAAAACGTTTCTGAAGGCTCACCAGCAGGCCATCGTATCGCGAATGCCCAAGGTTGCCGACGTAAGCGTTCGTTGAGAATTGTCCGCTGAGGCCGATGTTATTCCGCAACAGGCCGATCGAATTCAGCGCCTGGACGGTATCAGATGCATCTCCGATCGCGATCAGCGAACCGAGATTGGCCGCAATAAAATCGGTGCAGGTGCCTATCCCGACCGCGGAGCACGGAACGCCCAAAGCAAGTGCACCCTGGTTTTCAAAGAATTGCTGCACCGCGGTCGAGCCTGCCTGAATGGCGTTGAGCGCCTGCAGAAGGGTCTGTCCCGAAGCCGTATCTTTGAAATCCACGATCTGTGCGGCATCGGCCTGCGTGAACAACTTGCGGCCGAGCCGGCCGACATACGAAATGTCAACCAGCATATTGCCGGGCAATTCACGCTGGACCCCAAGGCTGTACTGATAGTAGTAAGGTGTTTCGAAATTTTCCGACACCGTGTAGTTCGTCTGCCCTTCAGCATTGCCGAAAGGAACGCCGCCGGCGACGAACGGAGTGAACGGCCGCGTTATCACAGGCGGAACATTCTGCACCGGGACCGAGTTAATGCTTGTAAAACGCGGATCATTCAGAAGCGCATCCGTCGCGGTCGGTGCCCCGAACAGTGTCGAGGCGGAATTATCAAATAGATAGGTGACCTGGTCCTGAATGAACGTCAATGCTCCGGACGTACGCTCATACAGTATCGAGCCGCCGCCCCGGATGGACGTCTTGCGGTCGCCGAACAAAAATTTGCCGATCCCGCTGTCAAACGACGGCGCATAAGCAAAGCCGATCCTCGGGGAAAAGTTGTTCTTGTCCGGATGATAAAGCGGACGTCCGTCATTTGCTTTGCCGATCAGGTCATAGCCCAGGAACGGTTCGGCACTATCGCCGCCGATGCCTGCCGCGCCGTTAGCTACGCGCTTTGCAAAAAGCTCGTCGATATCCACGTTCTGGGCCGCCTGGAAACCGTTCGCCTCATAAGGCGGCTGATAATACTGCCATCGAAGGCCCAGATTGAGCG
>JADYZI010000304.1 GCA_020853255.1 Acidobacteriota bacterium | reverse complement strand
TTTACGAATGGTTTCTTCCGCTTCTTCGTCTCGATACGGTTCCAAAGTTTGTACAGCTTATAAAGCTCGTCCAGGAAAAGGTAGGCTGGGGCAGCACCCGTGTCCGCCCGCCGCGATTGGAATTGACAGGAGCTGAACTGGAAGAAACGCTGGCGATCATTGACCAAGCTCTGGCCACACGTCCTCGTGCAGAGGCCGCCGGACACTGAACGTAGAAGGCCGCATGGATGAGGATGTTTGAAAACCTGATCCGGCCGCGAAGCGGCTAGAAGAAGGTAGCCAGATGCGAAGCTTCTGGACAATGGAAAATTAGTCGTTTGCCCTGAAGGGGCGAAAAGATAGCCGTTTCGCACCTTCAGTGCGATAGATCGAAAACGAAACATACCAGACGTTCCACGACTGGCTACTTTCTGTAGGCGGCTTCGCCGCTCGGAATACAGGTTTTGACACAGCCTCGCGAGCAGGCGTGTAATACGCAGTGATGAGTAGTACTTCTTTTCGTGATCTTCGTCTCTTCTTTTCGTGGATTTCGTGGTAATGGCCGAAATGCCTGACCACGAAGATCCACAAAAATAAGACACGAAATATACCCGAAAAGAATGCGACGGTAGAATGGCTGCGCTTAGGCGTCGTCAATTATGCGTTATGGAAACAGATCTAATCGGCACATCGATCATAGGGTTTTCGCGCGGGGGCAAAACTGCCGAAACATTTACGGCTTTCGATCCCGCAAGCGGCAATGCGGTCGATCCCGTGTTCCACTCGGCGACAAACGATGAACTCGAGATCGCCGCGAAGCTAGCCGACGAGGCCAGGCTGTCATACGCGGCCGCCGCGCCGGTCAAACGGGCAGCGTTCCTACGTTCTATTGCCGACAATATCGAATCTCTCGGCGACACGCTGATAAAACGGGCGTCGCTCGAAACCGCGTTGCCGAATGCCCGATTCGAAGGAGAACGGGCGCGGACGTGCTTTCAGCTTCGTATGTTTGCTGACGTGCTTGAAGAAGGCTCATGGGTCGAAGCGCGGATCGACCACGCCATTGCTGACCGCAAGCCGCAGCCAAAACCGGATGTTCGGTCAATGCTCCGACCGATCGGCCCGGTCGCAGTGTTCTGCGCCAGCAATTTCCCATTGGCATATTCAGTTGCCGGCGGCGACACTGCATCCGCATTGGCGGCCGGCTGCCCGGTTATAGTGATCGCCCACACTGCACATCCCGGAACAGCCGAATTGGTCGGTATTGCTGTCTCAAAAGCTGTGCGTGATCACCAAATGCCCGAAGGCACATTCAGCCTGCTGTTCTCTGCCGGCTACGAAATTGGCCAATCGCTGGTCAGGCATTCGGCCATCAAGGCAGTCGGTTTCACCGGTTCACGCAAAGGCGGGCGAGCATTGATGGACATCGCCGCGGCAAGGCCGGAACCGATACCGATCTATACGGAAATGAGTTCGGTCAACCCGACGTTTCTATTGCCGAACGCGATCAAGGAACGCGGTGATGAGATCGTGAAAGGCCTTCATGCCTCCGTCACGACCGGGGCCGGACAGTTCTGTACAAAACCGGGCCTCGTGTTCCTGCCGAACGACGCGGACAGGTTCGTTGCAAACTTTAATTCTCAGATAGAGCAGACCGCGCCGCCGCCGCTGCTTACTGGCGGCATCCGAGCGGCATACGTCGCGGGCAATCTAAAACGCGCGGGTGAAGGCGATAACACAGCGGCAAATGAGGAACCCCAGCTTCCGGGTTTCGCGGTCAATCCATCTGCGTTCGAGACGACGGCGATCGAATATCTCAAAACGCCCGACCTTAATGACGAGATATTCGGCCCGACCACGCTGCTAATTCGATCGGGCGAGAAGGAAGAGCTTCTTCGCATCGCCCGCGCACTCGAAGGCCAGTTGACCGCATCGGTCCACGGCACGGAAGGTGACCTTGCCGAATACGCCGAACTGATCGCCATCCTGGAAACAAAGGCCGGGCGGCTGATATTCAACGGCTTTTCGACCGGTGTCGAGGTCTGTCCATCCATGGTCCACGGCGGCCCGTATCCTGCTACATCAGACGGCCGGACAACCGCAGTCGGTTCGCGCGCGATCACGCGGTTTGCTCGATTGGTCTGCTATCAGAATTTTCCGCAGAGCTCCTTGCCGAATGAATTGAAAGACGAGAACCCACTGAAGTTATGGCGGATCGTGGACGGCCAAGTCTCTCAGGGCGGCGGACGTTAGCTATCGGGTCCAACTGCGCGGCATTTGGCACTTCTCATTGTGTTGTTGTGTTTAAGGCCGGCACCTGCCGTCATTTCGCAAAAACCCGCGACAGGTCTTCAAAGCCCTTGAACTCAAGAGCGTTACCGCTTGGGTCGAGAAAGAACATTGTCCCGTGTTCGCCAGGTTCGCCGGCAAAGCGGACCTTTGGTTCGATGATGAATTCTACGCCCTTGGCTTTGAGGTTTTCCGCCAGTTGCTTCCACGCGTCCATCTGCAGCACGATACCAAAATGGGGCACGGGAACATCGTCGGCGTCAACGTGATTGCTCGCTTTTACTCCGGCGCCGTTCTCGGCCAGATGGACAACGATCTGATGGCCGTAAAGATCAAAATCGACCCAGCGTTCTGCACTGCGTCCCTCCGGACAGCCGAGCACACCGCCATAAAATTCACGGGCGGCTTCAATGTCATTAACCGGAAAGGCGAGATGAAATAAGCTGGTCATAAATTCAAGTTAAAAAAACACCACAGATAAACACAGATATCCACTGATGGACACCGATGTTTCTAAAGGGCAAGTCGCTTGATCTCAACACGGGGGGAGCCAAAGTTTAACAATAGGCCTAGCCGGATTCCCGTTGCTTTAAGGTAATTCAGGCACTGTGCCTTGTGGGCTTCGTCCAAGGCTCGAACTGTCTTCACTTCAATGATAACGCAGCCTTCGACAACTATATCCGCATCATAATACCCTACGCGTACGTCATCATAAAACACATCGACTCGTTGCTGTTGAACGACGCGAAAGTCTAGCTTCCGCAATTCATACGCGAGAGCGTTCTCATAGACCTTTTCCAAGAATCCACAGCCAAGGGTATTGCTGACCTTAAAAGCACAGCCAATTATCTTTTCTGTAACCTCGGACGGAGGTAATTTCATCGACGCGTCGCTGAATAAACTTGCCAGTAATTCGTTTTCGCTGCCTTCATCAGTGTTTATCATCTTGATCTGTGTTCATCTGTGGACTATTTTTACCGCCCGAGGGGAAACTCCCTTTTCCCCATCCTCTTCCATCCGTGTTTATCTGTGTCCATCTGTGGACTATGCTTCTTTTCCGATTTGTCGGATCGCCCCAAGATGATATGCAGAGTGGGCGACCAAACCGATTGCCATGCCCGCATTGATCTCGGTCCAATCGCGGTCTTCGGCCAGGCAGCGGAGCGCATTTTCGTAGGCACGTCTAACGCTTTGGCGCAGTGCGTCCCATTCCGGTTCGCTGACCGTTTCGATCAGCCAACTATCTTCCCAATTGACCCGCTCGGTCCGGCCATTTAGAAATTCGCACAGGCGGTCAAGGTAAAATTTCGCGTGCTCGGTCTGCGCGGCGATGGTCGTACCGTGAAATTCGCGCGATGCGGAGGCAGAGTTGATTCCGGCAAGCGTATTAAAAAATCCGATGCCGCGGTCAAGATAAGCGCTCGGCTGTCCCTCTGGCGAGCCTTCAAAAGTTTCGCGAAGAAGATACGCTATCGATTCAACAAACGTCTTTTCGGATGAGTCCCGTTTTGCTTGTACAGTTTCCATTTGTGTTACCCTCAGAAATTGCCTCTCAAAAACTCGTGGAAGAGAATATCGAAAAACTTGTGACCGCGGCCCAGGTCAGCCTTGCGGACAATACGTTCATAAAACTGGTTCTAAGCAATTATAAGGGCGACGAGCATGGTCTGCAAAAAATAATTGTCCGTGTTGTCGAAGCAAAGCACGGGCCGCGGTTGATGTTCCAGTCGCGGTTCCTGACCCGCGATATTGTAAAGAATTTCACATTTGAGGATGGCCCGGCGGAGATCATACGGCATCTCTCATCCGGATTCAGGAACGCGCACCTGTTCACGGCCGGCGGAGATCTTCAATTGATGATCGGCAAGCGAAACTCGCGGCTTGTGATGGGAAAGGCATCCGCCAGGAAGCCTGCCTCGACATCTCACGACCGACAGAAGAAGACGCTCATTGACCCGAATGTTTTTTATCTGAAAGCTCTGGGAATAGCCAACGATAAAGGCGAGATCAAGCCCAGCCAACAGGACAAATGGCGGCAGATAAATAAATTTGTCGAGATCCTGGCGGCCCTGATAGACGCGTCGCCGATCAAGAATAAAGAAGAATTACGCATCACGGACATGGGTTCGGGTAAAGGCTATCTCACCTTTGCCGCCTACGATCATCTTGTCAACAAGCTTGGGTCCGCTAATAAGCCGTCGGTACAAATGACCGGGATCGAGCAACGCCGTGAGCTCGTCGATCTATGCAATGAGATCGCGACCGCCGGCGGATTCGAAGGGCTCAAATTCATCCAAGGCCAGATCGCCGATCTTGACACGGCCGGCATCGACATCCTGATCGCGCTCCATGCCTGCGACACCGCGACCGATGACGCATTGTACAAAGGCATCGCGGAAAACGCTTCTATAATTATTGCCGCCCCATGCTGTCATAAGCAGGTCAGGAGGCAGATGAAGCCGCCCGAAATACTCGCGGGCATTCTAAAACACGGCATAATGCTCGAACGCACCGCCGAGACGATAACCGACGGCATTCGGTCGCTGCTGCTCGAACGCGAGGGCTATTCCACAAAAGTTTTCGAATTCGTGCCGACCGAACACACGCCGAAAAACAATATGATAACCGCCGTAAAGCGCACAACAGAAAAGAGTTCTGAAGCCGCTCGGCAGGTCCGGGAAATAATGTCATTGTTCGATATTCGCGAACAACGACTTGAAGCGCTGCTAAACGGCCTGATCGTGCGCTAATATCCTCGAACGAGGAAAACTATGCGATCAAGTGCGACGACCCCAGACGAGTATTTCACCAGTTTGTCCGATGACAGGAAAGGGATCATGTCCGAACTTCGGAAGGTCATAAACAAGAACATTCCGAAAGGTTTCCAGGAGGTAATGGGTTACGGCATGCCCGGCTGGGTCGTGCCGCACACGATCTATCCAGCCGGTTACCATTGCGATCCAAAATTGCCGCTCCCTTTCATTTCTATCGCCTCGCAAAAGAACCACATTGCCGTTTATCACATGGGCCTCTATTCGTCGCGGCCCGTGCTTGAATGGTTTAAGGACGCATGGCCGAAGCATTCTTCAAAAAAGCTCGATATGGGCAAGTCCTGCCTGCGCTTCAGGAAGGCTGAGGACGTGCCCATAGCACTGATCGGAGAATTGGCCCGCCAAATGACACCGCGGCAATGGATCGACATCTACGAACAAGCCTTTTCTGTCAGTGCCACCTCGCGTTAGCGGGTGGATTCTTATATTCGTGATGCTTCGCGCCTTCATTCCGTGCGTTTTGTGGTCCGGTTTTCGCCCTTACTCCGTGCGAACGGCTGCATTTCGTGTCTTCCAGTCCACCGGTGACAGGATTGACCCGCGGTATAACCAAAGTTATACTGACTGCATGAAAACAGCAATTTCGGTACCAGGTGAGATATTCAATCTCAGCGAGCGTCTGGCTAAGAAACTTCAAATCTCGAGGAGTGCAGTTTTCGCGTTGGGCGTTCAAAAACTTGGAGAGGAACTTGATGACGACGAGATCACGAGAAGGTTGAACGAATATTATAGTAAGGAACGGGCCAAGCTTGACCCTGCGATCGTACAAATGGCGGCTTTATCATTGCCGAAAGAGGAATGGTGATCCAGCGAGGCGACATTTGGTGGAGCAGTCTGGCGGAACCGGCGGGTTCAAGCCCCGGTTATTCTCGCCCGGTGCTTGTGATTCAATCTGACCGATACAATCAAAGCAAAATCAATACCGTCGTAATAGCTGTTATCACTAAAGATATCGACCTTATAAATTCCGAAGGCAATGTTTCGATCACTAAACAACAGTCGAAATTACCGCGCGATTCCGTTATAAACGTTTCCCAGCTTTTTACTATTGATGAAAGCCAACTCCGAGATTATGTCTCCTCACTTTCAGAAAAGAAAATGAGGCAAGTGGATCTGGGGCTGCGCAAAGTGCTGTCCTTATGACCGCAAAAATTCCCCAACAGTTGGAAGAAGAAGCAAGTAACTTGCGCTCCGAGATCGACCGCCATAACGAGCTGTATTATCAGCAGTCGGCGCCGGAGATATCGGATATTGAGTTCGACAAACTGCTTGAGCGGTTGAAAGAGCTTGAGGCGGAGCATCCTGAACTTGTCACGCCTGATAGCCCGACGCAGCGGATTGGCGGCAAGGCTGACAGTTTGAGGCCATTCGTGCATTCGGTGCCGCTGATGTCGCTGGATAATTCTTATGATCTCGCTGATCTGAAAGCGTTTACGACGCGCTGTGAGCGGCTGGCAGACGGGCGAAAGCTGGAATACGTAGCCGAGCTAAAGATCGACGGGCTGAGCGTTGCCTTGCATTATGAGAACGGCTATCTAATCGTCGGCGCGACACGCGGCGACGGTGTTCGCGGCGACGATGTGACGCCGAACGTCAAGACGATCAAGAAAATTCCACTTAAGCTGAAGGCCGACGGTTCCGGTCCGTCTGAGGTTCGCGGCGAGGTTTTTCTGTCGCGGTCACAGTTCAGGCGGATCAACGAAGAGCTTGAAATGCAGGGCGAAAAAACCTTTGCAAACCCGCGAAACTGCGCTTCCGGAACGCTGCGGATGCTTGATTCGGCGATCGTCGCTTCGCGCAAATTAGATATGTTCCCGTATGACGTACTGCGCGGCGCTTCGAAAATGTTTGCGACGCATTGGGAAAATTTCGAATGGCTCGCGGCGAACGGATTTCATGTCAATCCGCATCGTGCGTTGTGCTCGAATTTTGCAGACCTTGCGGCGTTTGTCGCCGAGATGGAACCGCAGCGGGATGCACTCGATTACGACATCGACGGCGTGGTCGTTAAGGTAAATTCTACACAGCTTCAGCAGGAATTTGGTGCGACGACGAAAGCTCCGCGATGGGCGATAGCGTACAAATATCCGGCGCGGCAAACGACGACGAAGCTTCTTGATATTCAGGTACAGGTGGGCCGCACGGGTGCTTTAACTCCGGTCGCGCATCTTGAACCGGTGCTGCTCGCCGGAACGACGGTGGCTCGGGCGTCGCTGCACAACGAGGACGAGATAAAACGCTTAGATATCAAGCTGGGCGATACGGTCGAGATCGAAAAAAGCGGCGAGATCATTCCACAAGTGCTCGGCGTTGTTGCATCAAAACGCGACGGCAGCGAGCGTGAATACACATTCCCGACCGAATGCCCCGAATGCGGATGGGACGCGATCAGGCCCGAGGGCGAGGCCGTCCGTCGCTGTTCAAATCCCGATTGCCCTGCGAAGGTAAAGGCCCGGATCGGCTATTTTGCCTCGCGAAAGGCAATGGACATCGAGGGCCTCGGCTGGGTGCTGATCGAAACGCTGGTCGATAAAGGCGTCGAACGCGAAGGCGAAAAATGGAAGATAAAGGACGTAGCCGACATTTACGACCTGACAGTTTCCGATATTGCCAACCTTGAAGGAAAAGGCGAAAAGTCGGCGACCAAGCTGATCGAGCAGATCGAAGCAAGCAAAACGCGCGGCCTCCAGCGGCTGCTTTATGGCATAGATATTCGCCACGTCGGCGAGCGGAATGCAAAGATTCTTGCCAGGCACTTTCGCAACATCGACAAGCTTGCCGAATCAAGCGAGGACGAACTTACGGCGATTCACGAGATCGGCCCGACGGTCGCGGAGAGCGTTCACGAATGGTTCCGCGACGACGGAAATATCCGCGTGATCGAGCGTCTTCGGAATGCCGGAGTGGCTATGGAGGCCGAAGGCGGAAGCGAGATCGCGCATGACGAACGTTTTGCCGGGAAAACTTTTGTCCTCACCGGAACACTTGCAAATTACACCCGCGACCAGGCATCAAAACTCATCGAAGACCGCGGCGGACGTGTTTCGTCGTCGGTGAGCAAAAAGACAGATTATGTACTCGCCGGAAGCGACGCCGGGTCGAAGCTGACGACGGCTGAAAGGCTCGGCGTATCCGTACTGCAGGAAACGGAATTCCGGGCGATGCTATCGTAGCCAGAAATATAAGGCCGAAAATAGTTGTTCGGGTCAGAATGCTGAGTAATTGAATGAGTCGCAGTTTTGGGAAATAATCGGATTATGCCGGAACTCGATGAAATGCTCACGACCCTGCGGGATGTCGTTATCAGGCTGAATGATCTCGACATTCTCTACATGGTTACTGGCTCGGTTGCGATGAGTACATACGCGACAGCCCGAACGACAATGGATATTGACATGATAATCGAGATATCTAAGCGAGATTCGTCTCGTTTCGAAAGGCGATTTTCAGGGGACTATTATGTCGATGAGCAATCAATCAGCCGCGCCCAAGATCGGAAGTCGATGTTTAACGTACTGAATATGGAAACGGGAATAAAGGTCGATTTCATCATAAGGAAACCAAATTTACTGGAAACCCAAAAGTTTGAGCGGCGAAGACTATCCAGCCTTGGAGGCGTGGAGTTTTACGTAATCGGCAAACACGACCTAATTCTCTCGAAATTAGACTGGGCGAAAGATTCTTATTCAGAACTCCAGTTCAAAGATATAAGAAACCTGATAGAATCGGGTGTAGATGTAGATAAGTTAGATCGCGATATTGAGACCTACGGGCTGCACGACGTTTGGGAGGCATTTTCGGAATGGAAGATACGAATCGCGAAATGAGAGCGATGCAGCAGAAGTTTTGGATGTCGCTTACCGAAGAAGAGCGACTTCGTCGATGCGGCAGATTATTTTCGCTCGCAAAAATAGCTGCTGACGAAAGAGCACCTAAAGACCTAAAAGGCGAGGATAGAAAACGCTTTATTTTTAAGGAGCTATACGGTTTTGACAGACCATATTAATCATCGCAATGAATAATTTTTTCACAGCAAATATTTCGGACGCTGATCCGTTGATCAGCAATGCTATTGACGACGAAGTTCGGCGGCAGGTTGATGGGTTGGAGCTTATTGCTTCGGAGAATTTTGTATCCGAGGCGGTGCTTCAGGCTATGGGCACTGTGTTTACGAACAAGTATGCCGAAGGTTATCCGGGCAAGCGGTATTATGGCGGGTGCGAGTTTGCGGATGTGGTGGAGCAGGCGGCGATCGATCGGGCGAAGCAGATCTTTGGCGCCGAGCATGCCAATGTGCAGCCGCATTCGGGAGCACAGGCGAATATGTCTGTGTTGCTGACTGCGCTCGAACACGGCGATCAAATTCTCGGGATGAACCTGTCGCACGGCGGGCATTTGACGCACGGGCATCCGTTGAATTTTTCGGGGATCAATTATAAGGTCGCGGATTACGGCGTGAACCGAGAGACGGAGCAGATCGATTACGATGAGCTTCAAAAAATCGCCGAAGAAAGCCGGCCGAAATTGCTTATCTGCGGCGCGTCGGCCTATCCGAGGACAATAGATTTCGACCGAATCGGCCAGATAGCGCGAAGCGTAGGTGCAAAAGTAATGGCTGATATCGCCCACATCGCCGGCCTTGTTGCGACCGGCTTGCATCCTTCGCCGGTGCCGCATTGCGAGTTTGTCACGACGACGACGCACAAGACGCTGCGAGGGCCGCGCGG
This sequence comes from Acidobacteriota bacterium, assembly GCA_020853255.1. Next base: position 877 of record JADYZI010000304.1, on the reverse strand, counting down.
CGGGCTGGTCCTTTGCCGTGAAGAATTTGCAAAGGACCTCGACCGAAGCGTTTTCCCGGGCGTTCAGGGCGGGCCTCTGGTCCATATCATCGCGGCAAAGGCCGTTTCATTTGGCGAGGCGTTGCGTGACGATTTCAAGACGTATCAGCAGCAGATAATCGCAAACGCAAAGGCATTGGCGGAAACTCTCTCAAACGCCGGACTGCGGCTTGTTTCAGGCGGGACGGACAACCATCTTTTACTTGTCGATGTTTATATGGACGGCAAGGGAATAACGGGCAAGGCAGCCGAGAAAGCGCTTGATGACGTGCATATCACCGTCAACAAAAACACGATCCCATTCGATACACAAAAGCCGTTCACCGCTTCGGGAATTCGCATCGGCACGCCTGCGTTGACCACGCGTGGAATGAAGGAGGCGGAGATGCGGCAAATTGGCGAAATGATCGCGTCTATTCTCGTGGAACCGGAATCCGATGCGGTAAAAGGCAAGGTCCGACAAGGAGTTGCAGATATTACCGCAAAGTTTCCGATGTATCCAAGCAGATTGAAACAGAGTCGCGAAGGCGGGATCGCAGCGGGATAGTAACGGTTTCCTTCGATAGGCTCAGGTTCGATCTGCGTGAACTTAGAATCTTTTGCTATCGAGGAAAACCAACTATGGATTCGCATTATAAAGCCCTTCCAAAACTTGTTTATCAAACCTATTCGACCTCGTGCTGGGCGGCGGTTTTTGAGTCGTGGGTCGACGGGATCAAGCCGCAGCGCAAATCACGCCCTAAACAGGCAGAGCTCATCAATAACTGGGACGATCTGACATTCCCGGATGGAAGCATCGTTCCGTCGCGGCTGGTCGATGACCTGGCGCCTTCGTATG
>JADYZI010000303.1 GCA_020853255.1 Acidobacteriota bacterium | reverse complement strand
TCCTTTCCGTCGCCATCATAGTCGGCAGGAACCGGGACATCTCCCGAAGTTCCGAACGGAATGTAGCTAACGCTGCTGTCCGTGGAATTCAGGATGTACCAGGTTCCATTGGACGGACGGAAGACAGCCACGTCGTCCTTATCGTCACCGTCATAGTCTGCCGGCACGAGGAGGTCGCCCATTGTGCCGAACTGAATGACACTGACGGCGGATCCGGTCGCATTCTGAATGTACCAGTTGCCCTCGGACGGACGGTACACGGCCAAATTCGCTTTGCCGTCGCCATCGTTGTCGAGCGAAACCGGTATATCTGTGCTGTTTCCGAACGGAATAACGGTCGTTCCGCCATCCTGCGAGCTCCAGAGATACCAGTTCCCTTCTGACGGACGGAAGATAGCGGCATCGGTCTTACCGTCACCGTCATAATCACCCGCAAGCGGAATGTCCCCTGTCCTGCCGAATGCAATGCCGCTGTAGGTAAAGTCATTGCTGTTCAGGATGTAGAAATCCGGAGCACCCTCAGTATCGTTGGCACGCCAGACCGCAAAGTCGGTCCTGCCGTCGTTGTCGTAGTCGCCTGGTACGAGAGAATCGCCCGCGGCTCCCCAATGAACGACGTTAAGGCTCGAAACGCCGGAAGGAATGTTGCCCGTAAGCTCCAGGTACCAATTGCCTTCGGACGGACGGAATACCGAAAGGTCGGATCTGCCGTCGCCGTCAAAATCAGCACGTGACCTCACGGCGGCGGGCTGGTTGCAGAGATAGCCGCTCGTGACCGCGACATCGTCGATGTTGATACCGGTCGAAGCTACCGAACTATCCGACGCCATCAGCCAACGAAGCTGTACGGATTGACCGACAGCGGCCGCGGGGAACGTAGCGGTCGTTGTGATGAAGCCGTTCGCGTTGCCTGTCCAAGCCTGTCGGCCTCCGATCGGACTTCCAAAGCTGGTGCTGATCGTTCCGTTGTAGCCGCCCGTGCTGAACGATCCGCCAGCGGTCACAAAGTCCGTCCACGATCCGGCACCTATCTTGATCTCAAGAACGGCACCATCGTACGTGTTCTCGGTATTGTAGTTGTTCTTGAAAGTAAGGACCGAGCCCGCAGACGAGATGTTGAAGGCCGGAGATTCGAGTGCGGCAGCATTGACCGCTCCCGGATCGTTCGCGAAGGCTGAGTTCGGAGCCGAATTTACCGGGGACGTAACCGTCGTCCAAGTAATGCCGGTGCCCGAGGTCTGGTTTTGTACCCAGCCGGAAGGCAGCGTCGGCGCCGTAACACCGTCAAAATTCTCGGAGAACGCCGTCTGAAGAACTCCAAGGTTATAGGACTTCGTCGTCGAGTAGTGCGTCGCACCATCTGCGATGTCGAAGGAAAGTGTGATCACGCTTCCGCACTGTGCGTCTCCGGGAACCTGGAATGTGAAATTCTGAGTTGCCGAAGCATTCGGTGCGATCACGCCGTAGTTGATCGGGCCGCTCGGATTGGTGATCCCACCCGAGTTTGCCAGGGTAACCGAGACGTTCCCGGACGCGGTGCCGCCAATGTTGTTGACCGCAAGGCTAACGGTAACCGTTTCGCCCGGATCCGGAACACCATTTGCGGGTGTGCCGTTATCAGAAACATAGGCCGCGGCACCAACCAGGTATGGCTGGTTCGGGTCGATACAGAACAAACGCTGGTTGTCGTTCGTGCCGTTAAATCCGCCTGCGGAAGAACGACCGCCGATCACGTGAAAGGCATCGCCGATAACAGCACCCGTCATACGGGCCCGAGCCGTGAGCATATCAGGCAGGGACGACCAGGAATTCGCGACCGGATCCCATTTGACCGTGGATGCGGAAAGGTTCGTGGTATCAGTGCCGCCGACATAACCGCCGGCGAGCACCCAGCCGCCGCGATACGAGGTGATCGATGATGCTGAACCCCAACGGCTCACGGGCAGGTCAGCGATCGCCGCATCATCCCAAGTATTCGTACCTGGGTCGTATCGATAGGTCTTGGTCGAAGGAACTGACCCTGATACGGACGAAACACCGCCGGCCGCATAAACATACGTGCCATCGGTAAAGGCCGACATCCAACCCTGAGCAAGCGGATAGGGTGCACCGCTCGACCAGGTGTTCGCAGTTACGTCGTAGATATCAAGAGCATTCGTAGAATTCGTGGTACCGCCGCTCGATATGTAGCCGCCGATCTTATAGATCTTACCGTTGAGATACACGACCGCCTGATTCCATGTCGCGGTCGGAGCGGGAGCAAGCGTCGTATAGTCGTTGGTGCCCGGATTGTAACGGTAAAGAGTGTTTACGCTCGTACCAGTTCCGTCAACACCGGCGACGATATATGCAGACGTGCTATCCGAAACGGCCGACGGACACTCGAGGGCGACCGGTACGGATGCAAGGCTGCTCCATGCCGTTCCATCGAACTTCTGAGCGATCGCCAAAACCGCTCCGCTGCCGACGCCCGCAAAGGTGTAAAGATTCGAGCCGATCGCCGTCGTAGCCTGATCCAGGATCGGGCTCGGCGAAACGGCCGCCGCTGTCCATTCGCAAGGGTTGCCGCCCAAAGGCTCAGAGACAATCGCCTGCTGCGGAAAAGAGACCGCATTGGGATCAACCTTAACATTGAGCTTTTGAGCGTGCCGGCTTGCATCCGGTAGATTCGAATCACTCGGAGCCGATCTTAGATCCTGGCCTAGAACAACGGCCGGCAAGATCAGGGCCATAAGCAAAAGAAGACTGGTAAGAGTCCGTGCTCCTGGTTTTGAAAGCATCCGTACGCCTTCAATGAGCGAGAAGTGTCGCATTTTCTTGTATCCCTCCATTTGGATGTGAGGCCGCCAAGACCACAATCGGGATATATGGCCATCCAAATAAAAAGGGATGAGCCACCTCAGCGGCAGGAAAAACCATCTGGATCCGCCTTTAGATCCAGCCGCAAAAGTAAAATTAAGAAACGCAATTAGGGGCTATCGCAAAAGATAACACAGTTTGCAACAAAAAACCAGCCCCCTAAGTTTTCTGAAGATCGGGGGCCGGAAAAATGGGTTGATCTTGGAAATTATTACTTGTTTAGCCGCTTGAGACTGCCCTGGCCGCTGATCTGCCTTTTTCCGGCAACCTTCTCCATCTGTGTCATTGCACGAAGGAGGTTGCCGCCCAACACTTTACGGATGTCCGCTTCGGTATATCCCCGACGCAACATCTCGTAAGTAACAAGGGGCATATCTTCAATGCCATTCATTCCGGCGGGCAAGAATGGAATTCCGTCAAAATCAGAGCCGATCCCCACGTGGTCGATTCCTGCAACATCACGGATATGATCGATGTGGTCAACAATACGCGTGTAGGGCGTAACGTAGATCGGATTCTCGGCAAAAAGCTTTCGCTGAGCCGCGTTAAAGCCATCTGGGTCATCTTTGAATTTTGCCTTAAGGGCATCGATCTCGGGTTTTAGACGGGCGGCTCGCTCGTTCTCTTCCTTGTTCGTACGGGCATCAAGAAAAGACGGATAGAAATTCACCATAATAACGCCGCCATTCTTTGCCACGCGTCGAAGCACAGCGTCCGAAACATTTCGAGTGTGGTCGTTCAGGGCCCTGGCCGAAGAATGCGAAGCGATGATCGGAGCGGTCGATACATCAAGAACGTCGTTCATCACCTTCTCGGAAACGTGTGAAATGTCAACAAACATACCGAGCCGGTTCATTTC
>JADYZI010000302.1 GCA_020853255.1 Acidobacteriota bacterium | reverse complement strand
TCGTTGTTGTTCCGGGGCTGATGCCGGAAAACGGCACGAAGGAGCAGGTTATCGACGAATCCGTTCGTGTACTGAACGAATTGGCTGATATCGCCGGGCAATACGGCGTTTCACTCGCGTTCGAGTTTCTCGGCCAGACAAATTGTTCGGTGCAGACACTCGATCTTTGTAACGAGATCGTCGAAAAGGTCGGGCGCGATAATGTAGGGAACGTTATCGACACATTCCATTTTTATGCCGGAAACTCGAGTTACGAAGCGATCGACTCAATGCGTCCTGAAAAGCTCTTTATTTTTCATATCAACGACGCCGAGGATCTGCCGAAAGAACAACTGACCGACGCTCAAAGGCTTTATCCCGGCACTGGCATCCTGCCGATCCGTGAGATAAAGGACCGCTTTGACAAGATCGGCTACGACCGAATGGTCAGCATTGAGATCTTTCGCCCGGAATATTGGGAACAGGACCCGTTCGAGGTTGCGCGGAAGGCGAAAGCCGCCACCGAAGAAGTTCTGGGTTTAGGAAAATACGCCGCCGGCGGAAGCTGGTAGGAGATTCACCAGAGAGACACAGAGGCACGAAGAAGATCTACTGTAAAACTCTGTGCCTCTGGGTCTCTGTGGTTAAAACAATATGGACAAAGTTAGAATCGGTCTCGTCGGGACAGGCTATATCGGCAATGTTCACGGCAGGATATTTTCGCGTGATGAACGTGCTGAGATAGCGGCGCTCTACGACATCATTCCGGAGCGCGCACAGCAGACGGCCAAAACTATCGGCGGCAAGGTTTGCGGCTCGCGCGCCGAACTGCTTGAAAATTGTGACGCCGTGCTTGTTTGTGCTCCAAACAAAACGCACAAAGAAATAGCGCTCCACGCCATCGCTGAAGGGAAGCATGTATTTTGCGAAAAGCCTTTTGCGATCGGCATCGACGATGCCGCCGAATTGCGCGACGCGGCAAACGGCGGCAAAGGTATTTTTCAGGTTGGCCATAATCGCCGCTATGCACCGGTCTATGCAACGTTGAAGCGCCTGCTTTCCGAGGACAAGGCGCATTCCGCACATATCAAGATGAACCGCGGCGAACTCAAGAATCCGCCGTGGACAGGCGACGTGAATGTCACGGGGGGATTTCTTTACGAGACCACGATCCATCTCTTCGACATGGCCCGCTTTCAATTCGGTGAGATAGAAGAACTGGTTGCGTATGGTTCGCAGCACGAGTACCCCGAATTAGACGAATTTTCTATCATCTTTAAGTTCAAGAACGGCTTTCATTGCACCTTTGCGTCATCATCCGACGCAAGCTGGCATTTTCCGTTCGAACGCATCGAGGTCTTTTGCGATCACCGCACGATCATGACCGAAGAAATGGAACGGCTCTTTGACTCGCGCGGTATGGATGCAAACTTTGAAACGCTCTCGTTCCATATGGCCGAGAAAGAGGCAAAATGGGGCTACGCGCAGGAAGACCGTGCGTTTATCGATTCCATTCTTAATGGTACGCAGCCGCCGGTCACAGCGGATGACGGGTTTAAGTCGGTGGAGTTGGTCGAGTCTGTGTACAAAGCGATCAGGACTGGTGAAAGGATCAGATTCTGATACGGCCTGGGAGTTTGGCCCGTCACCGACGTAAAGGCCCGAAAAGCCTTGGCGGCCTTTGTGTTTAAACGTCCCTCTGTCACTGTCTTGCCAAATATTGAACTTTCTCTGTTATGATTCGTTTAACGCGATATGATCGCGGCCACTCAAGTTGCAGCTATGATCCAGTGCACACAATGCGGACGGGGAAATGCGTTAAATAGCCAGTTCTGCCGCTTTTGCGGTCAACGGCTCGTTGGCAGCCAGGGCTATGCCCCACAGGCACAGCAGCAGGAAAACCCTTATGCCGCCCCGCGCCCTTATGCATGGAAGACGGACGAGTATCAAACTCAGTCTGAACGTCGTGTCCAGCAGCCCGTAGGCACTCAGCCGATGAACCCGCCGTTTCCGACTGCCTATCCGCTTGCTCATCAGGGTGCAGGTTATTATCCAGCGGCATCGTATCGCTGCCCCAACTGCGGGACCTCGACTTTGCCTATCGTCGAACGCCGCATCTCGACCGCAGGCTGGATCACGTTCGCACTCCTGCTTGTCTTTACGTTTATTTGTTTCTGGATCGGTCTACTGATCCGAGAGAATGTGACAGTGTGCCCCGTCTGCCGGGCGACTCTCAATTAGTTTTACCGATAGTAATATCCTTTCGGATGTTCGATCTTGACCTCTGGGTTGGTGCTCGTTACCTCGACCCGGTGATAGCCTTTTTTCATATGCGTTGAAAGATAGGTAAGCAAAAACTGGCGGTTGAGCAGCATTCGCAGATCCTTGAAAAAAGGCAGAAAGCTGATTGGGGCCATCGTTCCTTGAAAGAATGCCCGTCCGCCAGTTTCCTCCGTGATGCGGCCTAGCGAGCCCTGGCCGTTTAGAACAAGCCTCGGATTGCCGTTTTCTGTTAACGGTGTCGGAACATAGATCGAAAACACAGCAACCGACCGCCGCTGGGCCCGAAGAATTGCACGATCTAGGTCAACGCTCTGACCCGGTGAGGAACCGCCAAAGCCTTGTGAAGCGTCCAGCCCGTCCGAAATAAGCAGTATTGCCCGGCGTCCCGCTGGGAGAGCATCGAAACGATCGAGAGCATCTACCACGCTGTCATACGGGCTCCGCGGTGCTGCAGCCGAACTCGATGAGACTATCCTGAAAGCTTTGGATGCAAGTTCCAGGTCATCGGTAAACTTCTGCCGGATCTGCAAATTTCCACCTCTCAGATACGCAACCATTACACGCGACCCTTTCGGCAAATGGCGAATGAATTCCGACAGGTCCTTGATCTGGAGATTGAATGACGAAACGAGGTCCTCCTGGACAAGGATCGCGAGTGAGAGAGGAGCGTCGGTAACGCTTCGGATCGATAAGATCGTTTGTTCGTCGCGGTCCTCGCGGACGATAAGGCGATCGGCCTGAACGTATTCAGACATTTGACCTTCGCGAAGTTCTTGTTTCGTAAAGATCGAGATCGGTATCGAAACCGGTCGGACCTTTTGCTTTTGCGAGCCTGATTCCTCCTGGCCCGCCGCCTTGCCGTGGGCTAAAAGAGCAAACGCCGACACGGCCAACGCCATTATCAAGAGTTTCTTCGTCATATACGATCTCACGAGCGAAGGCTTATTGAACAAAATGTGCTATGTAATGCATTGCGCACAAAGGGTTAGACTTTCTGATGCCTCTAGATTGAATTAAGTTTGCACTGTTTGTAAAGTAAAAACGCATGGATGAGGCAGTTTCCAAATACGAGGTCACCGGCCGTGACCTGGCCCGCGGGCGAAACCTGAAGATCGCGGCGTGGACAGCCCCGATACTTATTCCCGCCGTACCCGCTGTTCTGTTCACCGTACTCGCGCTTGTTTTGGGTACGACGCCGCCTCTCGCCTTTACACTTTTTGTTGTCGGAATGATATTGGCGGGCATCGGCATGGTGATCGGCCTTTCGCTGATGACGTTTTTTATCTACCGGCGGTCGGCATGGACACAGGAAATGCGGGAGAAGATGGCGGCCGACGGAATTCGAGCGGAGGAGATCGATTGGTTCCGGCATGAGCTTAGGGCAAGTGAAAAGCGGGCGTTGAAAGACATTTCCAAAGCGGACCTGCTTTTGGCTGACGCATACCGCGAAACGCTTGCGTCACGTTTGACCGCAACCCGGATCGTCAAATCTTCGCGGAAGGAACTCGCCTCAACACAACGCCGGCGCTCAAAACTTAAACAGTTTCGCAGCGAACGGGCCGCCGAATTTGGGGCGCAGCTTGAAAAAGATTCGGCAAAGATAGGTTCGATCCACGATGAGGCGAAGCTTATGCTTGCCGAATCTGAAGCGAGGCTGCAAATGATCGAAGCGGCGGCGGCTCGCGGTCGCGGCATGGCGGATTCAGAGCTGGCGCTTAAAAAGTTATCCACGCGCTCCGAGAATCTACCACTCGCGCTCGAGGAGATGAGGCGGACCGAAGAGATCGCACGAGAAATTGAGCGCGACCTTGAGAAAGCCGAAAGACCGGCTTCCGAGCTTTCCAACAAAGCGCCCGACAAACCGATCTAAAATTCATGATCTTAAAAATTGGCGAGAGAACCGCAAGGCCGTTCCAAGCGCCTGAATTGAACCTGTGCTAAACAGGTGGGCGGCGACCCGTTCCTTTCGGAACGTTATAGCCTCATCCTACGGCGTTCTTCAACATGGAAGAACGACACCGGACAAGACATTTGCCTCCCTCAATTCAAGTGTTGGCTCAATTATTAATGCGTTGGTGACGAACCTCGCAGTAAGTTCCTTTCGCCAAAAAGGATTATATCATCGCGCGAGGGAAGTAAAAAGGAAAAAGTCATAAGTGCCGAACACGGCCGCGGTCAGATCTTCCTTTCGTTTGTTTCGTGGTTTGGGTTTCGGCTTCGCCACCACGAACGAACACGAAAAAAACACGGACACTCACGAAACAAAGGCGCAGCGAATGTGAACGATGACCGAAAATCGGGGGTCCGTTACGTTATTATTTTTTGGCTTTTACAGTCGGCGTTTTAGCGAGGATTCGAAACTATTGCTCCATCTCAAATTCCTGCTGCGGCATATCCTTTTGTTTCAGGACGCGATCCAGGTTCTCGCTGCATTCGGAGCTTCGGGAGGCGAGTTGCAGATCTGCTTGGGCGAGTTCGTCCTTGGCCTGATGGAATTCATCGGCGATGTGCAGTGCTGCGAGGATCGCCACCTTTAGCGAATCCACGGTCAGCGTACCGGACGAGATGGCCCGCATCTTGCCATCGACATATTTGGAAAGGGTGAGAATGTATTCGTTATCACCGTCTGAGCGGATGCTGTAGGTCTGATTGTAGATCTCGACCTGGATGGTTTGTTCTGCCGAACCTGATCGGCCTCTTCCAGTTGTCATGTCAATTATCTCCCGACCGCCTCGGCGACTTCCGGATCGATCATCGTCATGGCCTCAAGCATTGCCTCGACCTTTAACTGGATCGCATCCCGTTCGGACAGCAGCCTCTCAACCTTTTCTTCCAGCTGCACCTTTTCCAGCCCGGATCGGCCGGACCCGCGTTTGAGTTCCGCATTTTCCTTTTCAAGCTCTTCTTTCTCTTCACGCAGCTTCTGCACCAATGCGATCGTAAGGTAAATTTTATCTTCGAGATGCGAGAATTTCTCCATCCCAGTCAAGCCGTTCATTGAGAGGTCTCCGTTAGTGGAATGTTATTGCAATTCGGTTACGATTATGCTTCGTTTTTGAAAAAACTTCAAGTAATGCGTGAATGTTCTAGCCGCGCGGCACGATTCCTAAGGTATTACCTAAGGTTTCGAGTATGCGGCCATGTGCATCTGCGACCTCTTCTTCAATGAGTGTTCGCTCATCACTTCGGTACTCAAATCGTACGGTTAACGAACGCTTGCCGTCAGCGACACCCTTGCCCTCAAAAGTATCGACAAAGCCGATATTCCGGCAAATATCACTGCCCTGATCGACAACCGCATCGCGGACCGTGTCAAAGGTCGTATCTCGGCCGACGATGAACGAAACATCGCGGACCACTGACGGGTATTTCGGCAGCGGATGATAGAAAACACCGGCCGTATTGCGGGCGAGGACCGCCTCGATGTCGATCTCGGCAACAAATACCGGTGCTCTGAACTTGTAGCTCGCGGATATCGCTTCGTTCAAGCGGCCTACGGAACCGATCATTCCGCCGTCGATATAGACGCCGGCCGACTGCCCCGGCCGCAGATGTTCTATCTCGGCGGCACGGAATTCGACTGAAGGAAAGCCAACTGCTTCGAGCGCTGCCTCGACGGCACCTTTTGCATCATAAAAATCAAGTGCCCTCTGGGGCTCCAGATGCTTTTGCAGGAGCTCACCGCCCGTTATTGCCAATCCAAACACCTCGCGCTCGGCCGGCAGGGGATTTGCTCCGGCCGAATTGGCAAAAACCTTGCCTATCTCAAATAATTTCAAATCGCGCCGCTGATGGTTGAGGTTGAACCGTATCGAATCGAGCAGGCCGGGAAGCAAGGTTGGCCGCATTCGCACTGCTGCTTCGATGACCGAATCGCGCAGCGTGACGAATTTATCGTCAAGCTTTTCATCGACAATGCCCGGAACAGGTTCATATTGACCGTCGAATTTCGTGTCGATGAAACTGTATGAAATAGCCTCGTCAAAGCCGATGTCGGCCAACTTTTGCCGCAAAAGCTTCTTCCTTGCCTCGGATGCCTGATACTCGCCAGCCTCAAAGGCCGGCGGCAGTTCCTTTGCAATATTTTCGTACCCTGCGTGCCGTGCGACCTCTTCAACCAGGTCCTCTTCGATAGCGATGTCGTGCCGCCAAGTTGGCGAAGTAAATCGGAGAGAGCCGTCATCCTGCTTCTCGCTAGCGATGCCAAGGCCAGTCAAGATCCTGACACATTCGTCAGCAGGAACATCCAAGCCCGTCAGCCTCCGCACTGCTCGTGAAATATCATTCGATACAACCACGGGTACCGCCAGACGATTTGGATAGACGTCAACAAAATCATCCAACTGGCCGCCCGCAAGTTCGACGATTAGCTCAGCCGCCCGATCGGATGCCCGCTGCAGATTTTCAATATCAACACCCCGTTCAAACCTGTTGCTCGCCTCGGTTGCCAGCCCAAGCTTTCTTGACGTCTGCCGAATATTATCGCAGTCGAAATACGCAACCTCAAGCAATACATTAACCGTATCGTCGGTAATGCTGGGGCCCAACCCGCCCATCACACCGCCAACCGCGACGGGCGTTTCCGCATCGCAGATCATGAGCATTGACTCATCGAGTTTCCGCTCAACCTCATCCAGCGTCGTGATACCTTCACCCGGCTTTGCCCGCCTGACGACAATGCGTTTTTCCGCCAGTTTATCCAGGTCGAACGCATGCATCGGCTGTCCAAGTTCGAGCATTACGTAATTCGTAATGTCAGCAACATTATTGATCGACCGCTCACCGACCGACTCCAGCCGCTTTACCAGCCACTCCGGCGAAGGCCCGATCTTTACGCCGCGAATTATCCGGGCCGTGAAGCGATAGCAAAGCTCCGGATCCTCGATCCTCACCACATCCGGTGCCAGTAAAGCCGGAAACGGCACTGCCTCAGCCGCCTCTTCTTCGCAACTTTGCGACTTTGCGGGAAACTCTTTGCCGGTTATCACTCGCAACTCCCGCGCAACACCAAGATGCGAAAGGCAATCAGGGCGGTTCGAGGTCAGGTCGATATCAAAAACGTGATCATCGCCAAACGCGTGAATTCCTTCGACCGCCAGGCCGACACGCGTCAACGCAGCGGCGGTCTCTTCCGCGGAAAGGTCGATTTTGATGAGGTCTTTTAGCCAGTTGTAGCTGATGTTCATATTGGAACGCCGGCATCCTGCCAGATCTATTGATACGCGGAGCTTTTAAAATCGGAAAACTGAAGCGACTGAAGGTCTTGGTCAGCTAAACTGCTCCAAAAATCGCACGTCATTTTCGAACATATGTCTGATATCGTCGATATTGAACATCAGCGCGGCCATGCGTTCGAGTCCGAAGCCGAAGGCGAAACCGGAATAGACCTGCGGATCGACACCAACGCCTTTTAGCACATTTGGATGCACCATGCCCGAGCCGCCAAGCTCGATCCAGCCGGAGCCTTTGCACGGACGGCAGCGGTCGCCGTCAAACTGGCCGGAGCCGTGGCATTTGAAGCACGAGAAATCGAATTCCGCTGACGGCTCGGTGAAGGGGAAGTATGACGGCCGGAATCGCGTGATAGTATCTTCGCCAAACAGCCGCTTGAGCCATTCGGTCACGGTGCCTTTCAAATGTGCCATCGTAATTCCTTTATCGACACAGAGGCCCTCGATCTGATGGAACATCGGCACATGGGTCATATCTGGTGTATCGCGGCGAAAGACCTTGCCCGGAGCGATGATGCGGATCGGCACGCCGCGGCGTTCCATCGCCCGGATCTGAACGGTCGAGGTCTGCGAACGCAGAGCAAAACCGTCGGTCGTATAAAATGTATCCTGCGATTCGCGAGCCGGATGATTTTCAGGGATATTCAACGCGTCGAAATTGTAATAGTCCGTCTCGATCTCGCGATCATCTTCGATCGCATAGCCCATCGAAACAAAAATATCCTCGATCCTCTGCCGCAAGATCGTGATCGGATGCAAATGCCCGGTCCGCGGACGGCGGCCAGGAATTGTCACGTCACGACGCTCGGCCTCAGTCCGTGCCTTCGATAGCGATTCATTTAGGTTCGTTTCAACCTGTTCGATCCTTTCGACGATCGACTTTTCAACCGATTGAACAAATTGCCCAAACTCGCCGCGCTGTTCAGCCGCGACCTTGCCGATCAGCTTCTTTGCCCCGGCAAGTTCGCTCTTCTTGCCTGTGTGTCGGACCTTTATCTCGCCAACCTCGCGCAGCATCGCTTCGATGTCGGATATTCCACTGCCATTCGGGTTCAGGTCTTTGAATTTTTCGAAATCCCGGTCGAACGCGTCACGTGCCGCTTCGACCGTTGCTTTTTCGTCAGCCATAAGTAAAAAGAATATCAGGTCAGGAAGGACAGACACTGAAAGAACAATATTTTAGCAGTATCTGCTTTGAGGGTAAATCATTATGTCGGCGCTTTTCAAAACTTTGCATCTTCCTTCTTTGCGGCTCTGCGACTCTGCGGGAGAAAAAGAGGTTTGCCGGAGAGCGGCAAAGTCGCAAAGGAAAGCCGAAGTCGCGTCTAAAATTAGGTTCTGCTATCATCTTTACCAGAAAATCACGGCGAATTTTACCGAAAAAAGATGAAAGCAATCGTAAAAAGCAAAGCTGAACCCGGACTGTGGATCGAAGACGTGGCCGAGCCGGAAATGGGCATAAATGACGTGATGATCCGCGTCAAACGCGGCGGCATCTGCGGTACCGACCTTCATATCTACAACTGGGACGCGTGGGCGCAGAGCACTATAAAAGTGCCGACGACGATCGGCCATGAGTTTGTCGGCGAGATCGTCGATGTTGGTTCGAATGTGGTCGATTTTGCTGTCGGCGACATTGTCAGCGTCGAGGGACATCTCGTCTGCGGACGCTGCCGAAACTGTATGGCCGGAAAGCGCGCCCTGTGCGCGAATACCCGCGGCGTCGGCGTAAATACGAATGGCGGATTCGCCGAATTCATTGCCGTTCCTTACACGAACATCTGGAAGCACAAGCCTGATATCGATCTCGACGTAGCCGCGATATTCGATCCGTTCGGCAACGCCGTCCACACGGCGCTCGAATTCGAGGTCTTTGGCGAAGACGTGCTCATCACCGGAGCTGGACCGATCGGCATCATGGCCGCAGCGGTCGCGAAACACGCCGGAGCTCGCAACATCGTTCTCACTGATGTCAACCCTTTCCGCCTTGAACTTGCCGAGAAGATGGGCCACGTGACCAAATCCGTCGATGTCAGCAAACAGTCGATCAAAGAAGTGCAAAAAGAGCTCGGGATGAAAGAAGGCTTTGACGTCGGCATGGAAATGTCCGGCGTTCCCGCCGCGTTCAAAGACATGCTCGCCAACATGTTCCACGGTGGCAAGATCGCCTTTCTCGGTATACCCGCCGAAGAATTCGCCGTCAACTGGAAAACCGTCATCTTCAACATGATCACCATCAAAGGCATCTACGGCCGCCAAATGTACGAAACCTGGTACCAAATGTCTAATTTGTTAGAAGCCGGCGTCGATATCAAGCCAGTTATAACGCATCGGTATTCGTATAAAGATTTCAAGCAGGGATTTGAAGCGATCACGGAAGGGAATTGCGGCAAGGTGGTGTTAAATTTCGAGGAAATGTAATGTCAGAACCGGGAGCGATAGCGGCTGGGTTCTTGGATCGTATGAACGAGCTATATGGGATGACGGATGACGTAGAGATAGTCAGAGAGGAATGGGATTAGACATGGGCTCGAATGGAAGTTCGCGACTTTCCAACTGCGGCGGCAACCGATTTGAATGAATGGTTTGGGAATGATTTTGGACAGCCGCTTTCAGGGACGATCCAGGTTGTTCTGGATTTTGAGACTATTTGACGAAGAGGAGCATCTTCAATGAATAAAAGACAGAAAAATCAAGTATCGGGTCTGCTTGCCTTGTCGTTGGTGCTGGCGATCGCAATGGCTTGTGGCGGCGGCAAGCCTGTACCGCAGTCCTATCAGGGAAGCTGGGCCGGCAGCGATGGCTCTACGATATCGATGCACCCTGACGGTAAAGCCGATTTCAAATTAGGCGGCAAGGAAGTAACCGGCGGCGGGGCCGAGATCGACGAATCGGCCAAGACGCTGACTATCTCGCTTTTTGGAATCAGCAACACCTGGAAGATCGACCAGCCGCCATCAGGAAACGTTATGGTTCTGAGTGGCATAAGATACACTAGGAACTAACTTTTGTTTAAGTGCATTGAAGATCTGCAATAATCAAAAGTGTGGTTTTAGGTCGCCCGAGCAATTGTCGAGATGTCCGAGGTGCAGGCGCCCAATATGGACGAAAAACGAGTTTCGACTCTTATCTCTCATCATCGTTGCTTGCGGCTCCATATTAATGTTCGCGGGCGCACGACTACTCATATGGATGATCTCGGTTCTTGCAGACCCATCTGGACCTACCAGATTCACCCCTGGGGGCGAAACAAAGATCTTTATTTTTGGGCTCTCCGGCTTGATAGGGGCGTTTGGCCTTTCGGTTTCGATAACCGGTCTTTGGCAGGTTATTTCAGGACGGCCAAATTACCGTTTGGTCTGGATCCTCCTTGTGCTGATGTCCCTACTATTCGCGATTGCCATGGCTGGGCGCTCGATCATGAGCATGCTCGACTAGTGAGGACGTAATAGGCGGGTTGAAGAAATTATGTACACCAACTTCAAACAATATCTTGAATCAACCATTAACGACATCCGCGATGTGGGTCTTTACAAGTCTGGGCGCCTGATCGACGGTCCGGAGGATGCGCGGATTGATGTTGACGGGAGGAAGGTTCTGAACATGTGCGCCAACAACTATCTTGGGTTGAGCGATTATTCGGCGGTCGTTATCGTGATAGAATTACGAATGTTATGCAAACTGTTGAAGCAGTAATTGAATCTACCGGGGCCGTTCGGCTTTTGGGTGAGGTGAAGTTGTCGAAGAGCCGTCGGGCGCTGGTTACCATCTTGGACGAAGAACCTATCGACGCTCCTGAGTTAAGTTCAAACCAAAAGAAAGATAAACTGATTGCGGCGTTCAAGAAAGCGCAGGAATTGAATATCTTCAGAGAGATCGACGACCCCGTGGAATGGCAGCGAAAACTGAGAGATGAATGGGACTAGAGCGCTGTTGGACAGCAATGCGATCATTTACGCCACAAAGCGAATCATCGACGCCGAAAGGTTATTGTCCGAACATGATAAGTATTTCGTGTCGATAATCTCTTTCATCGAGGTATATTCCTATGAATTTCCGAACGCGGTAGAAAAGGAAATTGCTGATGAGATATTTAAGAATCTTGAAATAGTTGACCTCGATAATTTAATTGCTCAACAGTCGATAACCTATCGCAAGAATCCCGCCAAAAAGATCAAACTTCCAGACGCCGTCATTTTAGCAACTGCCCAAAATCTTGGCGCCGTCTTGATAACTAATAATCAAGCCGACTTTGAGAAGGTGGATCCTTCTGTGAATCTGATCAATATTGAGGCGTTTAAAATCGAGTCTGACTAACCATTTATGTATTCAAAAATCAAACAGCATTTAGAAAACACGCTCAACGAAATCCGCGAAGCCGGTCTTTACAAATCCGAACGTGTGATCGACGGCCCGCAGGATGCGCGGATCGATGTTGGCGGGCGGGAAGTTCTGAACATGTGCGCGAATAACTATCTCGGGTTGAGCGATCATCCGGCGATAGTTGAGGCGGCGCGGAAATCTTTGGACGAATGGGGCTACGGCCTGTCGTCGGTGCGGTTTATTTGCGGGACGCAGGCGATTCACAAAGAGCTTGAGCGGAAGATCAGCGAGTTTCTCGGCACCGAGGACACGATACTTTATACGAGCTGTTTTGACGCGAACGGCGGGTTGTTTGAAACGCTGTTGAGCGAAGAAGACGCGGTTATTTCGGACGAGCTCAATCACGCCAGCATTATCGACGGCGTGCGGTTGTGCAAGGCCCAGCGGTTCCGGTACAAGAACAGCGACATGGTCGATCTTGAGGCGAAGCTGGAAGAAGCGAAGTCTGCAAGATTCAAGATGATCGCGACCGACGGCGTTTTCTCGATGGACGGTTACATCGCCAAGCTGCCGGAGATCTGCGACCTGGCGGAAAAGCACGATGCTCTCGTAATGGTTGATGATTCGCACGCTGTCGGTTTTATGGGCAAGACCGGCCGCGGTGTTCACGAACACCACAACGTTATGGATCGCGTCGATATCATCACCGGCACGCTCGGCAAAGCGTTAGGCGGAGCCAGCGGCGGATATACAAGCGGCAAAAAGGAGATGATCGAGTTGTTAAGACAACGTTCGCGGCCGTATCTTTTCTCAAATTCGGTCGCACCGCCGATCGTCGCTGCTTCCATCGCCGCGATCGACCTGCTCACGCGATCGACCGAACTCCGCGACAAGCTGATGGAAAATACCCGCTATTTCCGCGAAAAGATCGCCGGCGTCGGCCTCGAAGTCCTCCCCGGTGAACACCCGATCGTTCCCGTAATGTTCGGCGAGGCCCAGCCGGCCGTGAAGATGGCGGAAGCATTACTGGCGAAGGGCGTATACGTCATTCCGTTCTCGTTCCCGGTCGTACCGAAAGGCAAGGCGAGGATCAGAACGCAGGTTTCCGCCGCTCATTCGAAAGATGATTTAGATTTTGCGATTGAGAAATTTGCGGAGGCGAAGAAAGAGCTAGGGATCGAGAGAGGTATTTCAGCCTGACGACGAAGGAAAGCGGCGGCGCCGCATTTGGGAACCCATTTTGAAGTGAACACCGGCTATGAGAGTCGTGATCGCGAGTACTAACGCATTAGGCAAAGGGCCGTTCGACCCAAAGGCAATACTGCATTCAGCACCAAATAATAAGTCGAGGACGAAAAATACTCCGGCAATAAGCGCTAAAAGGATTCCCGTGAGTATTGGAATCAGGAAGCTTTGGGTACGAAAGAGATAATAGATGGCACTAACCAGAAATAGCACGATCGATCCGCCGAGAAATGCACCTGAGAAGTAAGCATTAACACTTACTCTCGCAAGAATGCGAAAAAACTCTCCGGCCTCCGGAACTTGGCAGTCTGCCATCGCCGGCGCATTCAAACCTAATAATACAATGAGGGGAGAAGCGGCCCGGAGGAATCGCTCTCCCTTCTTTTGGTATTTTGGCATATTAGTCGCGCGCCAAAAAAGGGCACACTACGCAACAGCCTGCTGCTTGCCTAATGCATCCTTCGCTTGCCCAACAACAGCCGAAAAAGACTCAGGAGCCTTAACGGCCATGTCGGCCAGTACCTTACGGTCGAGTTCGATCTCGGCGAGGTTCAGGCCGTGGATGAACTGTGAATACTTAATGTCGTTCAAACGGCAGGCCGCGTTTATGCGGACGATCCATAGTTTTCGAAAATCACGTTTTTTCAGTTTACGGCCGGTGTAGGCGAAATTAAGGCCGCGTTCAACCGATTCCTTAGCCGAACGATATAGTTTCGACTTTGTTCCACGATAGCCTTTTGCTAAGGCTAATATCTTTTTGCGCTTCTCGGTGCGCTTGTTACCACGTTTTGCTCTAGGCATGATTCACTCCTTCGTCGTGATTTGCGAATTTCAATTTGCGATTTGCGAATCAAGAGTCAGTCCTAAGATCGCAAATCGACAATCGCAAATCGAAAATCCACTAATCTCTTCCGTACGGCAGCATCTTTTCCACACGCTTTTGGTCGCCTTCTGACACCAATACGTCGATGTCGAGGTTGCGTTTGCGCTTTGCCGTTTTCTTGGTCAATATATGTCGCGCGTGTGAATGCCCGCGTTTGAATTTACCGCTCGACGTGGAGCGAAAACGCTTTGCCGCGCCTTTGTGTGTTTTTAGTTTTGGCATCTTTCGTAAGAACAAGCTGTCGGCCTGCTCCCTCCTTATCTTAAATAGCTTTATTCGCTTAAAGTACGACGGGCTGTCGTACTTAAAAGATCTCGTCTTCCTTAATAACTTCTTTCTCTTTCGGGGCCTTCTGCTCGCGTTTTTCCTTTTCGGGCTTTTTTTCCTCAGTAGGTGCCGGTGACGCCTTCTTGATCTCAGCCGCACCTTTCTTCGGATTAAAGATGGTAAACATCTGATAGCCCTCCATCTTTGGATAAACCTCAACATCCGCCAGATCAGCCAGGTCCGCGGTCAGCTTTTTCAAAATTTTTGCCCCAAGTTCGCGGTGCGTCATTTCGCGTCCGCGAAATGCGATCGCCGCCCTTACCTTATCGCCTTCGCCCAGCCATTCGCGGGCGTGTTCCATGCGATATTGATAGTCATGGTCGTCCGTTGCAGGGCGAAATTTTATCTCCTTTACCTGCACGTTTACCTGCTTTTTCTTGGCCTCGTGCTGGCGTTTCTTCTGTTCGTAAAGGAACTTGCCATAATCGATGATCTTGCATACCGGAGGTTTTGCCTGCGGCGAGATCTCAACGAGGTCCAAACCCATTTCACGCGCTTTCTGGACCGCGTCGCGTGTGTCCATAACGCCAAAGGTCTCTCCGTCCTCGGTCACCACACGTACCGACGGAACTCTGATCCTCTCGTTCGTCCGGTGCAGCGGTTCACGCTGTCGCGGCCGAAAATTCCTTCCACCAAATCTTCTAGCGATATTTACCTCCTCTTGAAATGGTCCAACAAACTTGAGTTTGTTGGAGGCTCCTATCATTCCGACTCAACGACAAACTAAAGTATGTCGCTACATCACAGCGCCCGCAGCAACTTCTGCTGCGTGATCATCTCTTTAAATTCTTCCAAAGACATTGCGCCAATGTCTCCTTGCTTTCGTTCGCGAACAGCAACCTTTTTCTCTTCAAGTTCCTTATCGCCAAGAATTAGCATATAAGGCACTTTCTGCAGTTGGGCGTCGCGAATTTTCGCACCGATCTTATCCGATCTCAGGTTTGCCTCAACTCGAAAACCGGCATCCTTCAATTCTTGAGCGATCGCCTCCGCAAATTCGTTGATACGGTCTGTGATCGGCAGTACGGCAACCTGCACGGGTGCCAGCCAAAGCGGGAAAGCTCCGGCGTAATGTTCGATCAGTACGCCAAAGAACCGCTCGACTGAGCCGAACAGCGCCCGGTGTATCATCAGCGGACGATGTTTGAGATTGTCCTCGCCCGTGTATTCCAGTTCAAATCGCTCCGGCAAATTCCAATCAAGCTGGATTGTGCCAAGCTGCCAGATACGGCCGATCGCATCTTCGATCTTGATATCGATCTTTGGCCCATAAAACGCGGCCTCGCCTTCGATCCTTTCATACGAGATATCGCGTTCCTTCAGTGCGGTCGCAAGCTGGGCCTCGGCGCTCTCCCATTGCTCGCTTGATCCAAGATACCCCTTATTTTCCGCATCGCCGCGGACCGAAAGCTCGAATTTTACTTTCTCAAAGCCGTAGATCTCAAGCACCTTTATAGCAAAATCGAGACAGTCCGAAACCTCGGCCTGGACCTGGTCCGGCCTTACAAAAAGGTGTGCGTCATCCACGGTAAAACCGCGCACACGCATCAAGCCGTGCAGTGTGCCTGAAAGTTCCGCCCGATAGACCGTACCCATTTCCGAATATCGCTGCGGCAGATCGCGGTAAGACCGAGGGCTGGATTTGTAGATGCCAATGTGGAACGGGCAGTTCATCGGCTTGAGGCGGTATTCCTCGTCTTCGATCTTCGTCGGCGCATACATCGAATCCGAATAATTGCCCTCGTGCCCGCTCGTCACCCAAAGCTCTCGCTTTGCAATGTGCGGCGTATAAACAAAACTGTAGTTTCGCCGCTCGAGTTCTTCCCGCAAAAGCCGCTCCATCTCGTTGCGGATTATGCCGCCCTTCGGATGCCACAGTATCAGCCCCTGGCCGTAATCATCGTCGATCGAGAAAAGATCGAGCTGTTTGCCAAGCTTTCGGTGATCGCGTTTTTCCGCCTCTTCACGCTGCTTGACCCACGCATCCAGTTCGTCCTGGGTAGCAAAGGCCGTCCCGTAAATGCGCTGCATCTGCTGATTGTCAGCATCGCCTTTCCAGTAGGCACCTGAAAGCGCCAGCAGCTTAAAAGCCTTTAACTTACCCGTATGCGGAACATGCGGGCCGAGGCAAAAATCAATGAACGGGGAATTATCAATGTAATAAACGCTCGCCGACCCGTTGACCTTTTCGTCGATCAACTCGCACTTCAGCGGCTCATCGCGTTGCTTGAACAGGTCAAGTA
>JADYZI010000301.1 GCA_020853255.1 Acidobacteriota bacterium | reverse complement strand
ATGTAACGAAAGGCGAATGGGGCCGCGTTGACGGAGCAAACTGGAGGCATCCGGAAGGCGGAGAAGAAACGCCGAAGCCTGACGAACCCGTCACGCAAATTTCGTGGAACGACGCGAACGCCTATGCGAAATGGGCGGGCAAGCGGCTGCCGACAGAGGCCGAATGGGAATTTGCAGCACGCGGCGGGCTTGTCCAGAAAACTTTTTCATGGGGCGATGAGCTTCGTCCGGGCGGCCGGCCGGTCGCGAATTGGTGGCAGGGAACTTTTCCTGACAACAATACCGGCGAAGATGGCTTTCTTGGCCGTGCCGGCGTCGGCAGCTTTGCACCGAACGGCTACGGGCTTTATGACATGGCTGGAAATGTTTGGGAATGGACGGCGGATAGATATGCGGATAATTATTATACTGTCTCGGCGGAGTTTGATCCGAAAGGCCCGGCATCCGGAGCCGAACGTTCCATCCGCGGAGGCTCATGGATGTGCGCGGAGAACTTTTGCGCAAATTATCGCGTTGCCGGAAGAAGCCACGCGACACCGGATTCGGGGATGAACAATCTCGGGTTCCGGTGCGTGAAAGATGAAGAGAAGAAATAGGGGCTGTAAGAGAGAATTTGAAAGCGGTTCGTTGGCGATCTCTTCTGCGTGAACTTTGTGTCGGCCCTTTGCGGCCTATGTGTTAACGGTTTATTTAACACAAAGGGCACAAAGTTGAAGACACAGAGGGCACGAAAGGAATTTGCGCATTTATTTTTGTCCAATTTGCGAGCTGAGGCCGGGTAGGTGATCAGGGAGAAATGATGTTCGATCTGAATGAACATTCGCATAGGCGGTTGAATCCATTGACGGGCGAATGGATCGTTGTCTCGCCGCACCGGACGAAGCGGCCGTGGCAGGGACAGGTAGATGCGCCGTCGCGGCCTGATCTGAAAAGCTATGATCCGGATTGCTATCTCTGTCCGGGAAACAAGCGGGCCGGCGATAATGTTAATCCGAACTACGACGGCGTTTTTGTATTTGATAACGACTTTGCCGCGTTGATGCCCGATGTTCCCGAAGGCCACGCGGACACCGGCGGGCTTCTTGTATTTGAACAGGAACGTGGGATCTGCCGTGTCGTATGTTTTTCACCCGATCACAGTTTGACGCTTTCGCGGATGAAGGTTGAAGACATCAGGCCGGTCGTCGATGAATGGGCGAAAGAATATTTGGCATTGGGTACGCGCGAGTTTATTTCTCACGTGCAGATCTTTGAAAATCGCGGGGCGATGATGGGTGCCAGCAATCCGCATCCGCATTGCCAGATCTGGGCCAGCGAGAGCATTCCGAATGAACCGGCGAAGGAATTGCGTTGTCAGCGGGAATATTCGGAAACGCGCGGAGGCTGTCTGCTTTGCGATTATCTCCGGCTTGAACGCGAGAGCGGCGAGCGCATCGTTTGCGAGAATGAGCATTTCACTACGCTTGTACCTTTTTGGGCCGTATATCCTTGTGAGGTGATGATAATCGGCCGCCGGCATTGCGGATCGCTTGCTGAGCTGACCGATCAAGAACGCAACGCCTATGCGGAAATTCTTCAGCGAACGACAACGCGTTTTGACAATCTTTTTTTGACTTCGTTCCCTTATTCGATGGGCCCGCACCAGGCGCCGACCGATGGCGAAGATAATTCGTTCGTGCATTGGCACACGCATTTTTATCCGCCGCTTCTGCGGTCGGCCACGGTCCGCAAATTCCTTGTCGGGTTTGAGATACTTGGCAGCCCGCAGCGTGACATCACCGCTGAATCCGCCGCCGCAAGATTGCGCGAGCTGAGCGAGGTTCATTATTTGGACAGGTGAAAGTTTTGTGATCGATCCGGCGAATCTAGAAAAGAAATTTACCGCCCGCTACAACACAGGGCCGCGCACCTTTCGCGCGCCGGGCCGCGTGAATCTTATCGGTGAACATACGGATTATAACGACGGTTTTGTGCTGCCCGCGGCCCTTGATTTTGCGACCTACGCGGCCTGCGCGCCGCGAAACGATCGACGTGTACGCGTTGCCACGCTAACGCTTGAGCGAGAATTTGAATTTAGCTTGGACGATCCGCCGAACGATAGCTTTCCGGCTTGGACAGAATATGTGCAGGGAATTGCACTGATCCTGGAACGCTCCGGATATCCTCTAAAAGGTGCCGACATTTTGATCGATAGTGATGTGCCTATCGGATCGGGGCTGAGTTCTTCGGCGGCACTTGAAGTTTCCATCGGCTCTGCATTTGCCGGCTTGAACGGGCACAAAGTTACCGGGATGGAACTCGCAAAGATCGGGCAATCGGCGGAACATGAGTTTGCCGGAGTTCGCAGCGGCATAATGGACCAGTTCGCTGCCGTTTTTGGCAAGGCGGGCCACGCGCTTTTCCTCGATTGCCGCTCGCTTGAGTACGAAGCTGTCCCGGTCGGAGAGGCCAAATTCATTATCTGTAATACAAAGGTCAAGCATGACCTGGCCGAGAGCGAATACAATAAACGCCGTTTACAATGTGAGGAAGCCGCGGCGTTTTTTGGCCGGCCAAGCCTGCGCGATGTTTCCGCCGGGGACCTGGAGAAGCGGTCCGGTGACTTGCCTGAGCTCCTGCTTAAACGGGCAAGGCATGTGATCACCGAGAATGAACGTGTTGTGAATGCAGTGAAGGCCCTGCGTTCCGGCGATCTTGCGGCGTTCGGAAATTTGATGAATAGGTCGCATAACAGCCTTCGTGACGATTTTGAAGTAAGCTGCCGCGAACTGGATATCATGGTTGAAATTGCCCGACGCCAACCGGGCGTTCTCGGGGCACGCATGACCGGCGGCGGATTTGGCGGCTGTACGATAAATCTGGTCGAAGCCGGCTTTCACAGAGATCTCATTAGTAAGGTCTCGTCGGAATATCTCGCGGAAACCGGCATAGAACCTGAGATATACCGCTGTGAGATCGCGGATGGAGCAGAAGAGATCGTTTAGGAACGCCCGGCCGTTGTTGGACTTATCACGCCGCTTTTGCAAGAATGAATCACGCCTAACAGAACGGACCCGACGGGCGATATAGCCTTGATGCTTGCTGAAAATCTCATCGGATTCGAGACAATTCCCCAAACGCTGCCGCATTTCTGCATCGAATCTTTTCGCCGTCATAATAAGCCGCACGCACTTGCCTACAAGACTGGCGATGCGTGGAACTATCTCTCTGGAACTGACGCGATCGAGCGGATAAAGCGGATCGCGAACGGGCTTGCTGCGCTCGGGGTAAAGGCCGGCGACCGCATCGCCATCATCTCAGAAAACCGGCCGGAATGGTCGCTGACCGATCTTGCGATCCTTTCACTGCGTGCCGTAAATGTTCCGATATACACAACGCAGGCCGTCGAACAGATACGCTACATCCTTGAAGATTCCGGTGCGAAAATGCTGTTCGTTTCCGGTAAGAGACTTCTCAAACATGCCGAGGTGGCGATTCAAAGCGTTGAGCGGATCGAGAAGCTGGTCTTTTTTGAAGCGGACGCAAAACCCGAGAACGACGGCCGGGCTTTGACTCTAGCGGAGGTTGAGGCAGGCGGCGAATCATACGAACTTGATTCCGGCCAAACTTTCGACGAACTCCTTTCGCTCGTAAAGAAAGACGATCTTGCGACGATCATTTACACATCGGGCACGACCGGTGAGCCCAAAGGCGTAATGCTTGATCACGAGGCTTTTGTCTCGAACGTGATAGCTATATCAAAAGGCCTGCCGATCAAAAGCGCGGACCGCTCGCTGGCGGTTCTGCCGCTTTCGCATATATTTGAACGAGCTGTATTTTATGTTTTGTGCTCGAACGGTGTTTCGATTCATTACTGCGCCGCGTTTGATCAGCTTGCATCGCATCTGCAGGAAGTAAAACCGACGATAATGACCGCCGTGCCGCGCCTTTTTGAGCAGGTCTATCATAAGATTGTCAAAAAAGGTAAGGCTGCGGGCGGCTATAAGACAAAGCTCTTCGACTGGGCATTGCAGATTGGGCAGGATTACTGGAAGGCAAAGGACTTGCACGAATCGGTCTCGGCCGTCCTTGCCGCCAAACACGCCATCGCCAGCCGGCTTGTTTTCTCAAAATGGCGTGACGGCGTCGGCGGAAGCCTTCGGTTCTTTGTCTCGGGTGGTGCGCCTTTGTCAAAGAAACTTTCCTATGCATTTTGGGCAGCCGGAATTCCTATTCTGCAGGGATACGGAATGACCGAAGGCTGTATCGTCTGCGCGAACCGTCCTGAAGATAACAAGGTCGGCTCGATCGGTGTTCCATTCGACGGTATTGAGATGAAGATCGCTGAATCAGACGGCGAGGTTCTGATCCGCGGGCGCAATATAATGCGCGGCTATTACAACAAACCTGATGAAACGGCAAAAGCTCTTGATTCCGAAGGCTTTTATCACACCGGCGACGTTGGTTACAAAGATGCCGACGGCCACTTTTATATCACTGACCGGTTGAAAGATCTTTTCAAGCTGTCAAACGGCAAATATGTCGCACCGCTTCAGATCGAAAGCTTGTTAAAGCAAAGCCCGCTTGTCTCGCAACCGGTCGTTGTCGGCTCAGGCCGCAAACAGGTCGGAGCGCTGATCGTCCCGGATTGGGAAGCGCTGAAAGAGGTGTTGAAAGAAGAAGGGATCGACGCAAGCGGACCGCGCGAAGAGCTCTGCGAAAACCCTTACGTGATCAAACGCGTCCAACGCGACGCCGTCGAACTTACCCGCGAACTTAGCGACTACGAACGCGTCAAACGCGTCTATCTCCTGCCCCGCGAATTCTCGATCGACAAAGGCGAAATGACCCCGACCCTAAAAATAAAACGCAGCGTGATCGACGAAAAATACAGCGAAGCCATAGACGAGATCTGCGGAAGTTGAATGATCCCCAGTTCAGGCCTTTTGGTTTGGAATTGTGAAATTCAATTCCATCGGCAGCTTCACACCGGCCAAAGGAACTCGCTCGAGCGTTGCCGCAGCATTGTTTGCCGCAAGACTGAGAAAGGCTTGCCGTGAACACAAGATTCGTTTCCGTTACGAAACTATCCTGCCACAGAGTCTCTATCAACTCATCTCCTTGGACCACATGCTCTTGATTTTCGATCAGCCTGACAAGTCGACAGGGTGCTTTCGGGTTGTTAGGCAGACACTAAGCTCTTTGGTTCCAACAACATGAACACTCTTACAGTTTTCTTAGAAATTTCATAGAGATTTCAAAGGATTCTTCCGGCAAAACTTGGTTATTGTAGCGGTCGAAACCACGAGTGAAAAGTTTGTAGCGTGAATCAACTCGGTACACGGTATTTTCATTCGGGACTTGAAGGACCTAAAGGAGGGTAGGAGATGAGATATTGGATGTTCGCTCAAGCAGGCGACGGCGCGATGACCAGGAATATAACGGTAACGTCGATCGCCAATAATCAACAAGAGGTCAGCGAGAAAACACTTTCCGCAAACGGCGCGATAAGCTCACCTGCCGCGATGTTCAAAAACGCAAAAAGGCCTGCTCCTGTCATTTTCACGTGGAAGCCGGACAGCAATGGTGCGCCCAAGTCGCTTTTTGCTCCGCTCTTTGACCGTGGAGAGTTCGCGCTCGAACTTAGGATCGTGGACAGTAATTCCAGGGCCAGTTTCCACTTCAACTTTTATCGCTGCAAGCTGTTTAGATCACAGCCAACACGAGACGGGCAGATAAAGATCGAGGCAACGTATATGTTCTTCGGCTAATTGCCGATCCACCGATTGATCAGGGTCTCTACGGGAGTTTACATGATTAAAAATACGCCACTAATACTTGTCCTCATCTCCATTCTACTGAGCGGTTCGTACACGGCCGCGGCACAATTTCCGATTAAGATAAAAGTCCCGCCGGTCATCAAACCAGAGAAATTGCCGGCACCGGCTACTCCCTCAGATCCCAACCCCCCGCAGAAAGACCCACCGAGATCGTCGGTGACCATGAAAGGCAGCGATGACCGGCCGACGATCGTCAAAGACTCGGTTCAGGTGAGGGCTTTCACGCTTAACTCATACAGAAACAAAGCTGCGATCTGGAGTTGGGTGCCGGAGATGAAATATGCCGTTAACGGGCCTATTGAGGGCGGCAGTTTGCTTAACGTTGAGTTCGAGATCCCCGGCAGCGGGCCGTGGATAAAGCTGGAGTGCAAGACGGAATCGACACAGGCCGGATTTAGTTTAAAAACCGAATGCGGAGGTCGAGAAATTCCCGAAGAAAAGGGCAGCATATACACCGGCGCGGTCAATTTCACCATCCGGATGCGAAACGAGTTGGCCGGGACTGACGCCGTTTTGTTTAGCGGGAAAATGAAGGTTGCGAAAGTTCGTTCGAACGAAACCGCGCCTAACACCTCGAGTCACTTCGTCTATTACGTAGATCACGACTGGAACCTGCCGATCGGTTATCTATTCTATGAACCGGATACTCAATGGGAGCTTGATCGCCCGGAGCGTTGGGCCGCGCCGAAGTTCAGCGTCGCCTTCTGGACACGCGGCGAATCATCAGGATTTGCCGTGCCTCATTTATTTTACGGTGGTAAGGAGGTTGGCAAGGCTTACTACAACGGTGGCGAAGTCGGTGTGCCAAATTGTTCGGTGACGGAAGTTCAAAATAACCCCACGCATATTACCGAGCCTGCAGGGCAATTTATGTGGACGCGTTGGAAATGCACGTTCTCCAACGTTATGCCCTGGAACAAAACCGGAAGCAGCAACGAAACAATGTTCGGCCGATTGTTCCTATTCAGTGAAAATCCCGGGCCATACGAAATGAAGATCATGCACAACGGCCATCTGATCCGCACACTCAAGTTCGCGGTCGATGCTAAAGGAAAACTCGTGGATAACGGCATTGCAACAACAAACAAGTTAGGCAGCGACCGTATGATCGTGCCGGTGCTGGTATTCGGCAATCAGGACGGGCCGTGGGACCGAACTGCGTGGAAAACCGAGGCTTTCTATGGGAATCCGCTGGCAGGATTTAACGTTCCGTAGGCAAGCGGCTAGCGATCGAACAAGATAGATGACGCGTGGACAGCGACAACTGCCCGCACCGGCTCGCCGAGTGCGCCGGATCATCGATCTAAAGAACCTTCAAGTCGTTTAGCGGAGAGAAAGAAATCAAAGAACAGAAAACGAAGCCGAACTAGGGTCGCGGCAGTGAGTCCCGTAATCAGCCCTGATGCTTCGGCTCTCGCGGTATCGATAGGAGGTCTCTATGACGGTTAATACAAGCGAATATCATCGCACGTTTAATATTCTTCGTCTGAGCGGCCGTATGCCGGGCGGGGTCGAACTCGCACGCGACGCGGACCGTGAATTAAAGGAGGCCCGTGCTAAGTATCGGGGGCTTCCGGACCATCAGGCTATTGCACTTCTTCGCGACGATAAGCGAAGGACGCAAAAGCCACTAGCCGTTCACGACGCATTTGAGGACGTCGGGAACCAGCACCCCTTCAGGGCGGTACGCATTGAAGAAAAAAAAGACCAAAAGTTCGAAACATTTGCCACTCGGTGGGAGCTTATTTGGAGCCGCTTGGTGATGGACTGGCATTCTCGATTGACCCCAGTGGTTGATAACAGCGGGTTGGTGATTGCTTATTTTGGGAACATTGCCTACAAACATTTTCTCATCGACAATACCACTCCACCTCCATCGGCGAAACCCGGTATCAAAAGTGTTGAGATCCTTAAGAATTATCGACTTTTCGTGGGTACCAATGAGTTCTATGGCCGGACGGATCTCAAGGTTTTCGGCGACGAAACTATTGCCAGACATACGGTGTTGACGGATATCTACGGCGAAGTGATGTCTTTCGAGGTCGGAGCATACAAGGATGAATCAATATCGAGTGTGTCCTTACTGGAAATAGCTGGAGCGGTAAGCCTTGTTCGAGCCGCGCTAGGTCTCGCAATATCGCTTGGAAAGACTGGCCTCCGAACGCTGACGCGACGGCCCCCGAAGCCGGCGGAAACATGGATGGCGCACACCTTGTCTGGAATTGGGGGATCGTCGGGGCAGCTACTTCCAACACATGTTCACCATTTTGGCCGAAGAACTCTAATTGCCGGGGAAGACATGGCGGCAAGCCGTACTGCATTAGCTCATTCACACACGGAATCGGGATTCTACGACGTTGCCATACATGGGAATTCTTTTTCCTTTCGTTTGCTCGAGAAGACGCTGTCGAATGGAACGAGAGTGTTTAGGGACGTGACTGCTCGCGACGTTGCGAATGCTGTCCGACCACAATTGGCGCCTGGCGATAAGATCCGCCTCTTTTCATGTAGCGTGGGAGTTACAGGAGGACCCGCGCAGGAGCTCGCTAACGAACTAGGGCGCACCGTTTGGGCAGCCACCACTGCGGTACTGAAAGAACCCACACGCACTGCCGGGGTAATCCGAACGGCTTTTGTGCCTAGAGGAGGCGGTACGTTCCATGAGTTCCTGCCTAATCGTCGAGCGGTTACGACGGCCGTCAAGAAGTGACAGCATAAAAAGCTAAAGTCCTGACTAGCCTACGGACTGTGCCGAGACAAGGGACACGACTGAAACTTCCTTGAGTGTATAGAAGAGGCGGCGCCAACTTTAGCTATCGCCGATGGCCGAAAATTTTTCGTTAGTTCCAATATTCCTTGTCCATGAGCCCGTCAAAGAACGCGTCGTCGCGTTTTTTGATGAGCAAGGCTTCGGCTAGTTCGAAGAGTGGGGTTGGCATTGAGTCGGCCTCGGGCTGTTCATCCGCGCTGCCGGATTCCGGATAGGTTTCATAGAACTCGACCTCGGCCGTGCAGAACTCGCACGCGGCGAGGTGGCGGCGGATAGTAATGCCTTCGGCGACAGGCATATCGCCGGTCTGGAAGGCGAGCAGGTCTTCGGAAGTGGGACAGTCTTCGTTTTTACAGAAATTGGCCATTATTTTACCTGAGACCTGAGCCGTCTCCCGGTCAACATCCTTCCAGCGTGTGAGAAAACACATTCGCTTCGATATATAAATCAAATCTGCAATCGGGCCTTTGTTCCAAAACTTGAAACGATTTTTCACCCGATCGTTACTAAATAATGCTTTGCCGCAACTGATTGAATTATATACCCATTGGGGGCGGGAATTCCAGTTAAGAATAACATTATTTGCAAGTGCAAAAACTTGTTGCTCAAATTCCGGAATCTTGCTACTATCTTAAATGTAGGCCATGAGCCGCAACCGGTACAGGGCCTGCCCCGGCCGAGTGACAGCGGACCAGGCCGGCGCTAAAGATTGTTTTTCTACCGATTTCCATCGT
>JADYZI010000300.1 GCA_020853255.1 Acidobacteriota bacterium | reverse complement strand
TGTTTGGGACAAGTTCGTCGGGCTCGGACGACGAGTAGCACCTCGATCTGTTCGAGGAAGGTCAGAATATGTTCAAGAAGCTTTACGTCATATTTGCAATGGGCGTCGTCCTGCTTTATTCCGCGGCGTCGTGGTTTGGCTGGGAGCTGGCCAATTCGGGCAGCAAATCGCGATTGGGCGTGCCGTTCATATATACAGGTTTTCGTGGAGGAAAATAAATGGTTGATCTTTTGTCGATAGCGCCCGTACTGGGCCTGGTCGTAAAACTTGAAGAACTTTTGCCGGTTCTGGTCACCACGCTGATATTTGTTCTTATCGGCCTTGTGATATTTGCTGTCGCGTTTCTGATAGTTGTGCTTGTGTCGCCATTTTCGGTCAAGAAAGAGATCGAAGAAGATCAGAACAGCGCGCTGGCGATAATAATCGGCGCAATGATCGTCGGGATCGCGATCATCATCGCGGCCGCGATCAACGGCTGACGTGCAAAGGATAAAGGATCGAGGATAAAGGATAAAAGCCTGCATTACTTCATCCTTAATCCTTTAACCCTTATCCTTTAAAATGCGCACACCGCTTCTTTTCCTCAACGTCATCATCATCGCCACCTGCGGGCTTATCTATGAACTGCTCGCGGCCACGGTTTCTTCATACGTTCTCGGCGATTCGGTAACACAGTTTTCCTTTATAATCGGCGTCTATCTATCGGCAATGGGATTGGGCTCCTATCTGTCCCGTTTTGTCGAAAAACGAGTTGCGGAAAAATTCATTGATATCGAACTGGCCGTTGCCGTTATCGGCGGTTTCAGCGCGCCGCTTCTCTTTTTAACCTTTGCCTACGTCTCATATTTCAGCGTTGTTCTTTATACGATGGTGTTCGCTATCGGCGTGCTGGTCGGCCTTGAAATACCGCTGTTGATGCGGATATTAAAGGACGAACTGGATTTTAAAGAACTTGTCTCCCGTGTGCTGGCGCTGGATTATGTCGGTGCACTTGTTGCTTCACTGCTGTTTCCGATATTTCTTGTTCCGAAACTAGGTCTCAACCGCACGTCACTTTTATTCGGGATGCTGAATGCCGGCGTCGGAATTTGGGCGACTTGGCTGCTTGCACCGCTTGTGTCGGATAGGAAGCTCTTGTTTCTGCGGATCAAAGGCTCGATCGTGCTGGTCCTTCTCGCAATAGCAATGATAAAGGCAGATCGGCTGACAACACTTGCCGAAGACGGGCTGTTTATGGACAACATCGTCTATGCGAAAAGCTCGTCGTACCAACGCATCGTCATTACAAAAGGCAAGACCGGACACGCGCTTTTTCTGAACGGAAATTTGCAATTCAACTCGTTCGACGAATACCGCTACCACGAAGCTCTCGTCCATCCCGCATTCGCAGCCCACGGCGGCAATGCAAAACGCGTGCTCGTTCTTGGCGGCGGCGACGGCCTGGCACTCCGCGAGATATTGAAATATAAGTCGGTCGAAAAGGTCCAGCTTGTTGATCTCGACCCGGCGATGACCGGCCTGCGGAAAGCCTTCCCGCCGCTCGCGGAGTTGAACCATCATTCTTTCGACGACCCGCGGGTAACGGTCACCAATGGCGACGCGTTCGTGTGGCTCGATCGAACAGAGACCGAACCGTTCGATATTGCGATAGTGGATTTTCCGGACCCGAACAACTTCGCGCTCGGTAAACTTTATTCAACGCGGTTCTATAATTTGCTCAAGAAAAAAATGACGCCTGATGCGGCGGTTGTGATCCAATGCACATCACCGCTCATCGCCCGCCGCTCGTATTGGTCGATAATAAAAACGCTCGAAGCCGCGGGTTTTTCGGTAAAGCCTTATCAAACTACCGTGCCAAGTTTTGGCGTTTGGGGTTACGCCCTTGCAAAGCTCCAACCTTTCGATGTCCCAAAACATCCGGCAACTGGCATCGACCTCAAATTTCTCAACGACAATTCGTTCGCCTCAATGTTCGAATTCCCGACCGACATGACAATGCCCGCTGAAGAGATCGAAATAAACCGGCTGGACAATCAGGCGCTTGTCAGATATTACGAGACCGAGTGGCGGAGATTTGAGTGAATTCGGAACAAGTGAGAAGTGAAAAGGAGAAAGTGATATGGCTGACCCGTTAGGTGAAAAAGCGTTTGCGTTTGCAATACGAATAATGAAGCTTGCCGAATACCTTCAACAGGAACGAAAGGAATTTACAATTTCGAGAAAGGTGCTTGATTCCGGCGTGAATATCGGATTGTATATCGAGGAAGGACGGCAAGGAGAAAACCGCGCTGATTTTCAACAAAAATATTCCATCGCCAATAAAGAGGCATTCAAAACAAATTACCTTCTCCGCCTTATCAACAGGGGCGGTTTCATCAACGACGAACATGCCCGGTCGATGCTCGCCGACTGTGAAGAACTCCAGAAAATGCTTACATCAGCGATCAAAACCACAAGGGGAAAGTCAGATTGACTTATACCTTCTGACTTTTCCCTTCTCACTTATTCCGGATGAATCTTTCTCGGCGAGAACTTTTAACAACATTCCTCGGAGCACCGATAGCTCTCGCGGCGTGTCGAAATGCGCCTGTCAAATTTCCGGAAGGTGAGATCGTTGGCCAGAGCGTTTCGCTTGGACACATTATCCGCGAGGGACGCTCGTTCGAAGTGCCGGCCGACAATTGGCGGAGCGTGAAGATCGGGATCGTTGGCGGCGGTGTTGCAGGGCTTTCGGCGGCTTGGAAGCTGAGGAAACTTGGCGTGGAAGATGTCGTTTTGCTCGAGTTGGAAAAAGAAGCGGGCGGAACGTCGGTGTGCGGAATCGGACAGCCGGTTGGCTATCCATGGGGCGCACATTATTTGCCGGTGCCGTTTCGAGAGAATTTAGAACTTATCGAATTGCTCGACGAAATGTCGCTTTTGGACGGGCGAACGAACGACGGCGATCTAGTGGTCAAAGAGCAATTTCTTTGCCGCGACCCGGAAGAACGAGTGTTCTATAAGGGCCGCTGGTATGACGGGCTTTATCTTCATGCAGGCGAAAGCGAAGACGATAAGAGGCAATTCGCGGAGTTCCAGAAGATCGCCGATACGTGGGTAAACTGGCGCGACAGCCGCGGCCGGCGGGCGTTCGTAGTTCCATCGGCCAATTGTTCGGACGATGCTGATGTGACGTCGCTGGACAAGATCTCGTTTGCGGAATGGCTGCGACAAAACGGCTTTACTTCCGAAAGGCTGATCTGGTATTGCGATTACGCCTGCCGCGACGATTATGGGTTAAAACTGGAGGAAACCTCGGCGTGGGCGGGATTGTTCTATTTCTGTTCGCGGGTTCCGAAAGGCGGCGAGGAATCGCAGCCGTTCATTACGTTTCCTGAGGGCAACGGAAAGTTTGTTCACCATCTGGCTGCGAGCGTGAATGAAAAAATTTTGCGTTCGCACATGGTTGTTTCGATCGTGCCAAACGAAACCGGTGTTGATGTCATCTGTCTGGCGGACGGACAACTTCGCGGTTTTCATTGCGAGAAAGTTATCTACGCATCGCCGGTCTTTACAGCGCCTTATGTGATCCGCGGCTTCGCCGATGACGCTCCGTTTGCGGCGAATGAATTTCAGCACAACTCGTGGTTTGTGGCAAACCTGTTTCTGAAAGACAGGCCAAAGCCGCGTTTTGCGAAAGATTTCCCGCTTGCGTGGGACAACGTTCTATACGAAAGCCCGAGCCTCGGATATGTGAACGCGACGCACCAGAAAGGCATCGACTACGGCCCGGGGATCTGGACGTACTACTATCCGATGTGCCACGAGGAAAACGGCCGCACCAAACTTTTCAACTACAACTGGCGCGATCTTGCGGATGTCTGTCTCACCGACATGTCGCGAGCGCATCCGGAGATCTACGAACTCACCGACCGAATAGATATAATGCGTTGGGGCCACGCAATGATCAGCCCGCGGCCGGGATTCATTTGGGGCGAACAGCGGCGAAAAGCGTTTGAGCCGTATCGAAATATCCACTTTGCCCACACCGACCTAAGCGGCATCGCATTGTTCGAAGAGGCATTTTATCATGGCCTGCGCGCGGCCGATGAGTTAAGGCAGAAACACGAGCGGTAGCGAGTGTGCCCCGTTGATCTGTACGCAGCTAATGCCAAATGTGTACAACCATCATACGAAGGGCAGGGCCAATCACGTTGAGGGAAACGCGTAGTTTGAGTGGCGTTTTATCATGGACTTTGTATAGCGAAGGTGCTTATCGGAAAATGAAGCACAAGGGTTTGATCATTGCCACCGGGTCTCTGGCTGCGTGTTGTCTAGCAGTCATTCTGGTGTTGTTCCTGCCCGCCGAGAACGTCGCCCCGTTCGTATACGGAACCGCGAACGGTGAGATCGAATGGAAACGAATCGAAACCACTTGGGTCCTGAGAAAATATGAGTTTACGGGTCTCTCAAGTGAAGTGCGTGACTGGGTAACTCGATACCACGGCGAGGCGCCAGGTCAGCAAGTGTTTTATACTTTGTCGACTGGGGCCTTTCGCATCCCGAGGGCCTCGTCGAGATCGCTGAGGGAATCGATCAGTCAAAACGTGAAGCATTCGTCGACAGAGTTGCGAATGGAGTCATCGATGGTTTGTATGAGAAGAAGTTCGCCGAAATATTCGCGAACTACAACACAAGAGTGATCAGAGAAATACAAGAACAAATACGACGAGCAAAACTGCCTTGAGTGATTCGGGACCCGAACAAAGAACCTGTTGGCTTTTCTCAAGAAACATCGATCTCTCGGTCTTTCTCGGAAGTGCGGTCGTGTCTTTGCTTCTTCTTGCGGTCGGTTGGCGACTTGGCATTCTCAATGAAGATTCACCTGATTGGACATGGGTCTCGGCGGTGCTGCTGATCGATGTGGCGCATGTTTGGTCAACGAGTTTTCGCGTTTATTTCGATGTTGAAGAGTTTAAGCGTCGGATGCCTTTGTATCTGATCGTTCCGATCGCGGGCTATGCGGTCGGCGTGGCGTTGTACAGCGAGGGAGAGCTGACATTCTGGCGCGCATTGGCGATCGTTGCCGTCTTTCATTTTGTGCGGCAGCAATACGGTTGGGTCGCCCTGTATCGCCGGAAATTGAACGAAACCGAATCCTGGACCTGGTGGATCGACGCGGTTGCCGTTTATCTGGCGAGCGTCTATCCGCTGGCATTTTGGATGACGAGCCTTCCGCGCAATTTTAATTGGTTCGTCGCAAATGATTTTTTTGCACTGCCCGCGTTGGTTGAAACGGTGCTGTTTCCGATATACGTTTTGGCCCTAACGGCATATTTCGCAAAGTCGGTTTATCAGTACAAGACAAAAGGTTTTCTGAATCCGGGCAAAGACATCGTTGTCGCAACGACAGCGATTTGCTGGTACGTCGGCATCGTTCTTTTCAATTCAGACTATGCGTTCACCGTAACGAACGTCATCATCCACGGCGTGCCGTATTTTGCGTTGATCTGGTTCTATGCGAAAAAACGGCGCGAATCGACGGGGCGTGTTTATCGAACGCTTTCTAACCATTGGATCATCTTTCTCGCAACGCTTTGGGCGTTTGCGTACGTCGAAGAGCTATTCTGGACACGCGGCGTATGGCACGACCGCACATGGCTCTTCGGCTCGAATTGGGATTGGACCGGCTGGCAAATGTGGCTTGTGCCGCTCTTGGCCGTGCCGCAATTGACCCACTATGTCCTCGACGGCTTTATCTGGCGCCGCCGCGGCAATGCCCGCGTCACTATGCCGTGATTCATTTGTCTGCATTCAAACCGTTGCAACATGTGATTTAATATCCTTAGCGGTATGAGCCCGACGCTTAAACAAACATTGTCTGCCTTGATCTTGTCGATCGTCGTCGCGGCCGGCTTTGCCGGATGCAAAAGTTCCGCCGGTTTGATCGGACCCGTGGACGAAACGCCTGAGGCGGCCGAACTTGTCAAATCAGCGAATTCAGATCTAAAGCAGATCAAGGTCCTCTACGAAAAGAACGAGAACAAACGCGAAGAGATAAAAAAGGCGATGGCGGCGGACGATGCGGCAACCGTGCGAAAGCTGACCGATGAGGTCGTTTATATTATCTATGACGGCTCGGCCCTCGGAAAAAGTGCTCTGGATAAGATAGACCAGGCTCGCGGCTTAAATGTTAACGAAGATTACTCCGAATACCTTCGGCTGAAATGGGAGGCGCTGAACGAACAACTCAACGCCTTTGAAGAATATCGCCAGGCTGCCCGAAATCTGCGCAACAGCTACGATCCCAAAAATACTCAGGTCCGCGACTCGGTCGCAGCTGATTTCAAACAGCGAAGCGAAAACTATCGTGAACTAATGGAAAAAGCCCGCAACCACAGCAGCCAGGCCAACGAACTCGCCAAAGAGGTACTGCAGCGAAAGACTGAATAGTTGAACCAACATTCAGCCGCGTTCCACGGCCTTCCGACTATCAATTGATCTCGACCGCTCTCCGTTTTACCGGTGAAGAAAGTACTATCGTTGTGGTCGTAATCCCGTATGGCGTGAGGCGGTCGATGACTTGCTGGAGGTGTTCGACCGAGGCGACGGCGACCTTCATTATGAACGAATCCTCGCCTGTTCCGCGGTGGCATTCAAGTACCTCGTTTGAGCTCTGCGCTACATCGATGATGTGACCGTAATCGACGCCCGTGATACTCATTCGGATAAATGCCGTGATCGGCAGGCCAACGTGTGGGGTGTCCACCTCAGCACGGTAACCTGTAATAATGCGAGCGTCTTCCAACTTTCGAACACGTTCGATCACAGCCGGCGTTGTGAGGCCGACGCGACGTCCTAGTTCTGCATAGCTTGTCCGGGCGTCTTCCTGCAATTCTTTCAATAACTTACGGTCGATCTCGTCCAGTGTCATTTTAGTACAAGCGGCGGTCAGCCTATCGTGCATGCCTGCTGCTTCGGCAGCGAAGTTAAAGCAATTTACTTCATTAAACTTACATTCTAAGGTAATTGTATCATGTCAGTTTACGCTGCCCATTCAAAACTTCCGCACAAAGCATTAAAATAATCTATTACGGGATAACTCAGGAATTTTACCCGGCATCGTATTTATGAGAGGAGCCGCGAAACAGATGCTTACTGACGCAACGACAGCAACGATAGACGAACCGGCCGCCGCACTTGAGAATTTTCTGGTCACGGACGAGGACTTACCCGAATTTCGGGATATGCAGTTCGAGGACATCAACCAACTCGACCTCGATCATCCCGGTGCAAGCGATGAGGAATACCGAGAACGGCGCGATTATATTGCGAGTTTGGCAAAGAAGTTTCGCGAGACAGGTGTGATAACGGATGTTGATTACAACCCGCGTGAACAGCGTGTTTGGCGTTACGTTACCGAAGAATTGGCGGAGTTGCACGAAAAGCATGCCTCGCCGTTTTATCTAAAGGCGAAGCGCGATCTTGGGATCACGACAGCGCGGATACCGCAATTGACGGAGATGAACCGGCGGTTGAAAGAGCTTACGGGTTTTCGTCTAGCGCCGATCGAAGGATTGGTCGAAACGCGCGCTTTTCTTAGCTGGCTGTCGTACCGCGTGATGCTTTCGACGCAGTACATTCGCCACCACTCGCGGCCCGATTACACGCCCGAGCCGGATGTCGTCCACGAATCGATCGGCCACATCCCGATGTTCACAAATTCGAACTTTGCCGACTTCTCCCAATTCATCGGCCACGGCGCCCGAATCGCCTCTGACAAGCAGCTCGAAGAACTCGGCCGCCTCTATTGGTTCACCGTCGAATTCGGCATGGTTGAACACGAAGGCGATATGAAGGCATATGGCGCCGGGCTGCTTTCATCTTTTGGCGAACTCGAACACGCCTTTGGCGACGAAGTGGAACGCCGCCCGTTCAACCTCGAACAAGTCATCAATACGCCATACGATTACAGCGAAATGCAGCACATTTTATATGTCATCCCGTCGTACAGCTATTTAAAAGAAGTGACGCGGAAATATATTGAGAGCTTTGGGAATTAGTTGTCTTATCGGACAACTTCTGATAATCTGAAAATGGCAGAAAAAGTCAGAACCGTCGAGGCATACAAGAATTATTTTGCCGATTTTCTTGCAGGCCTGAAGCGGCCGGTAAAGGATAAGATCTACTGGACGATAAGGCTTATTGAAACGATTCCGGGAGTTTCTGAAAAGTATCTCAAGAAACTCGCAGGTACCGAAGGTTTGTTCGAGATAAGAATTGAATTTGGCGGAGATATATTTCGGATATTCTGTTTCTTTGACGATGGCAAGCTGATAATTCTGCTGAACGGAATCGCAAAAAAGACACTGAAAACTCCGAAACGGGAAATCGAACGTGCTCTGCGATTGAGGGAACAATATTATGAAGAAAAATCCTAATCTGACACCATTGTCCGACCTAATAGACAGTGAATACGGAAAGCGCGGCACGCCGAAACGCGAGACATTTGAGAAAGGTTTCGAGGAATTCCGGCTCGGATTCATGATCCAGGAAGCGCGTAAGAGAAAGGGCATGACACAGGAAGAACTTGCTGAGAAAGCCGGCACGAACAAGGCGTATATATCGCGCGTTGAGAACGATATCAAGGATGTCCGAATTTCAACGCTGCGCAAGATCGTCGAGACCGGACTTGGAGGCAAATTGGAACTCGCGGTGAAATTGTGATGGGTTCGACGATGAATTTGACCCGAATTCGAAAACCATTTTAAGAAGATGAGAACAATTCGAAATATTACTGCTTTCATTTTTGCAATGCTTATCTTTACGGCATTTCTTTCGGCACAGACAGCCGAAAGTTTGTCGCCGGGAAAACCGATTGCCATTTCGCTTTCGCCCGGAGATGGGCGTTCATTCCGGCTTGCGATGAAGGCCGGTGATTATGCCGAAGTGAAGTTGGTTTCGGATGAGGATCAGAATGCATCGTATGCTTTTCTGGACGAGGCCGGCAAGGTGCTTTCGTATGGCGATACGGCCTCGACGAACTCGGCGGTCTTTATTGCGCCAAAGGGCGGCGACTACTTTTTCATCGTTAAGATCGACAAGTCTGAGGACGACAAGGCCGATGCGCGGAAGATAACTCTTGAGTATTCAAACAAGTTCGCGCTTCCAAAAGGCAGTAAACAAAAGGTGGTTAGCACGATAAATGGATTCAAGGTCCGGATAATGTTCGTTCCCGGAGAAGATCCGGAATATGGCGACAATGTGGTTCTGTTCGAAAAAGGCGGAGCGCTGAAAGGAATTCTAAGAAGCGACGGAAACCCAGGATTTACGGGTTTCAGCTTCCCGGACGATCCCGCGAATGCAGAAAATGCGGCCCAAAGAAAACAAGGAGCATTGATCCGAGGTACCGCCGACAAGACCGGCGATGGAATCCCGGACGCAATGATCGACTATTATTCCGGCGGCGCACATTGCTGTTTTTCAACCTATTTCGTGAATATGGGAAGCACCGTAGATGTCGTCGAGGTCGTTAATACCGATAACGCCACGCTTGCAGCCATAGGCCGGAACCCAAAAGGCGGGCTGCGTTTTGCGACGAATGAGAACGCATTTGCGTACTGGAATATTTCTTTCGCAGGTTCGCCGATGCCGGATGTAATTCTCGAATTCAAGAACGGGGAACTTCGCCCGAATTTTGACTTGATGAAAAAGCCTGCGCCGTCAATGACAAAGCTGCGGGCAATGGCACGGGCCGCTGCTCGAAAGATCTCGAACAACCCTTATACGGAAGTTGGGATGGATTTTGAAGAGGCGTTTTGGAGCGAGATGCTCGACCTGATCTACACCGGTCACGAACCGCTCGCCTGGCAATACTTAGATATGGTCTGGCCCGCCAAAAAACCCGGGAAAGAAAAGTTCAAGGCCGATTTCAAGGAAGCTCTTGCCGAAAGCTATTACGGCACGCGAAACATAAACACTAGCGACAGCATGCGAAACAGCATGCGGCTGTTTGAGAAGATATATAAGTCGATCAAGGAACAATAGAGCGGATAGTTGAGAGATGATCGAACGCCGCGGGCGGAAGATGGTATTTTATAGTTATGAACCTGAAAGTGATCATTGAACATGGCGAAGACGGTTACTTTGTGGCACGAGTTCCTTCGTTGAAAGGCCGCTGGTCACAGGGGAAAACCAGAGAGGAAGCGTTAACCGGTATTCGTGAAGCCATTGAGCTGTATCTCGAACCTGATGAATTAACCGCACCTGTGAAAGGTCGTGAGATCGTTGAGTTGGCGATATGAAGTTGCCTCTTTTGTCTGG
This sequence comes from Acidobacteriota bacterium, assembly GCA_020853255.1. The sequence goes on along the minus strand of JADYZI010000300.1, from coordinate 3,060 downwards.
CCGTCAAGTCGCCCGAACGCCCCGGCTTCGCGGAAGCTCGTCGAAAAGGAAAACAAGTTGCGATAGCTAAACAAATCGCTGGATTTGAAAAAAATTAGTTGGAATTACATATGATCCAAACGATCGAAGCTGAAATTGATGTAAACGGAAACGTTCGTCTGCTCGAGACGATCCGTCTAACGCAACCGCGTCGTGCATTGTTGACGGTTCTTGAAGAAGAACCGAAAGTGAAAAACCACAGGACTAGGGCGAGTAGCCGGGAATTGTCTGAGGCTCTCGATGAGGCCTATGCGAATGATAAGGATGAGGACGAAAAAGAATTTTTGCGTTTAGCCAAGGTTAAACAATTGCGAATTCTGGACGAATGGAAATAAACCAAGGCGATGTATTTTGGTATGACGCCGGTGATCCGAGAGGTTCGGCCCCGGCTTTCGTGCGCCCCGTAGTCGTTATCCAGAACGATACATTCAATAGTAGTCCGCTCGGAACCGTATTGGCTTGCGTGCTAACAACGAATCTGCGCCGGGCCAAAGCTCCGGGAAACGTTTTGTTAAATGAGAACGAGGCCGATTTGTCCAGGCAAAGTGTGGTTGTTGTTTCTCAAGTACTCACTATCGACAAATCGGAACTTTTAGAGAGGATCGGAACTGTTCCAAAAAACAGGATCGATGAGATTGTTAGCGGCATTAAACTGCTTATCGAACCGATTGGGAATGACGACGAAGAATAGGGATTTGTGGCAGATGTTTCAGACATGCCGACGCTTGCACATTTGAATAAGAATGCGGGGAAGTTTATTGAGTCGTTTTAAGATGAAGTCTCTTTTGATCATTTTCGCGGTTTTAGGATTCGGTCCGGGTGGGTTCGGTGATTTGAAGAATGAGAAATATGGGTACATTGACAAGACAGGCAAAGTTATTTGGCAACCAACAAAATAATTAAACAGGAAATTGCAATGATAGAGAAGAATCCATTAGGACTAAAAAAGATACATCACGTTGAGTTTTACGTTGGGAATGCGAAGCAGGCCGAGTTTTTTTACCGGAAGGCGTTCGGGTTTTCGCGGGTCGGGTATATGGGGTTGGAGACTGGCAACCGCGAGGTTACATCATATCTGCTGAAGCAGAACAACGTCAACTTTATTCTGTCCACACCGCTTTCGCCCGATCATCCCGGTTCTGAACACATAAAGCAGCACGGCGACGGTGTGCATGATATCGCGTTTCAAGTCGAGGATGTCGATCATGCTTTTAACGAGGCGGTGAAGCGCGGTGCGCGCCCGGTCGAAGAACCGCACGATCATGGCGATGAACACGGCGTTGTTCGCCACGCGTCGATCGCGACCTACGGCGATACGATACATTCGTTCCTGTCGTACAGCCGCGGCGCGCAGAACGGCTCAAGTTCGGCAGGCGGCAATGCGGTGAAGAACCCAGTCGCTGCTGCTCCGGGTACTGACAGGACGGCCGCTGCTCCGGCTGAGGAGAAATATGTCTATTCCGGCGTTTTTCTTCCGGGGTTTGTTGAGCAGCAGGTCGAGGGCGAATCCGTAGGCATTATGCTGGTCGATCACATCGTGGGCAACGTAGAGCTTGGCAAGATGACCGAATGGTGCGACTTCTATCGCGACGTAATGGGTTTCTTCCGGTACATCACTTTTGACGACAATGACATTTCGACCGAATACTCGGCCTTGATGTCGATCGTCATGAGCGATGGCGGCCACAATATCAAATTCCCGATAAATGAACCTGCCGAAAGCAAAAAGGGCAAGTCGCAGATCCAGGAATACATCGAATTCTATCGCGGAGCCGGTGCCCAGCATATTGCCTTGCTATGCCGCGACGTTCTACACACTGTCGGGATGCTGCAGGCAAACGGCGTCGAATTCCTCCGCGTGCCGGACACCTATTACGACGAGATTCCCGAACGGATCGGCGAGATCGACGAGAACATCGATGATCTGAAAAAACTCGGCATCCTCGTTGACCGCGATGAAGAAGGCTATCTGCTGCAGATCTTTACCAAACCCGTCGAAGACCGCCCGACCGTCTTCTACGAAATTCTCCAACGCAAAGGCTGCAAAGGCTTTGGTAAAGGCAACTTTAAAGCGTTGTTCGTTTCGATCGAGGAAGAACAACGGCGAAGGGGAAACCTGTAGAACTCTATCAGATCGCGCGGTTTGTTAATCCAAAAACTCCCGAACGATATAATTCGGCCGCTTCTTCGCTTCGTCGTAGATGCGGCCGATATATTCGCCGATCGAGCCCAAAAGTATCAGCTGTACGCCGCCGACAAAAAGGACGATGACAACGATCGACGTCCAGCCGCGTTCAAGGTGATAGTCGATGAACCACGCCCAGAACGCGACGACCAATAAGGCGAGCGCGGCAAAGAACGCCAAAAAGCCAGCGAACGAAGCCATTCGCAGCGGAAAGCTTGAAAAGCCGACAATGCCGTTTATCGCAAGCCGAACCGATTGCCTGAATGTGTATTTAGCGTCGCCGGCAAATCGCGCAGGCCGCTCAAATTCGACAGCGACCTGCCGAAATCCAACCCAGCTTCTAAGCCCGCGGAGAAAGCGGTTCTTTTCCGGCAGCGCTTTTAGGTGCGTGACAACCTTGCGGTCCAGCAGGCAAAAATCGCCGGTGTCGAGCGGAATATCGATACTCGAAATATATTGCAAAACGCGGTAGAACGTCTTGGCAAATAACCGCTTGGCGAACGTGTCGTCATCACGCCGTTTTCGCACTGCGTAAATGATCTCTCCGCCGGCGCGCCATCTTTCCAGCATCTCACGGATAACATGCGGCGGGTCCTGCAGGTCGGCATCCATGAGGATCGTTGCAGCTCCGCGGCTGTGGTCGATACCGGCGGTTATAGCTGCCTGGTGGCCGAAGTTACGTGAAAAATTTACCAACTTTACACGCGCATCTTTTGCACGCAGCTCGCGGATCAATTCTTCGCTCTTATCACGGCTCCCGTCGTTCACAAAAATGATCTCGGCCGATCGCACATTGCTTTGGCCGATAACTTCGGTCACTCGTCGATAAAGTTCAG
>JADYZI010000299.1 GCA_020853255.1 Acidobacteriota bacterium | reverse complement strand
GTCACGTAAACTCTCTCGTAGTCCAACTTCGCCAACGCCTGAAAGTCCGGCTCAAGGCCGCGCACGTCGTGCTCGGTCTCAAATCGCGCCATCACACCATTGTTTATCGCATTCCAGACCTTCTGCGGCTTTTTGCCGAGAGCCTTCGCCAACTCATCGCTCGGTTCGATCTCGGTAATTGCATATGCGGGAAAATCGAGCACGATACTGTCCTCTCGCCTCTGGACAGGCAGTTTTCCACTGCGGTTCGAGTGAAAGCGGATCAACGCATCTTCGAGCTGAAGTTCGTTAAAGATCACGTGGGCCGAGGCAAGCGTTGCATGCCCGCAGAGGTTCACTTCGATCGTCGGTGTAAACCAGCGAATATGGTAACCGTCACCATCCTTCACGAAAAAAGCTGTCTCCGACAGATTATTCTCGGCCGCTATCGCCAACATCGTCTCGTCGGGCAGCCACGCATCAAGCGGAACGACCGCCGCCGGATTCCCCCGAAAAACCGCGTTCGCAAAAGCGTCGATCTGAAATAGCAAAAATTTCATTTCATTTTTCCGAGATGTTACAATCCCCAACGATCATAAATCCTCCGGTTTAAGTCCCGTCTTCTTAGCGATCCTTGATAACATCTTTGCCCCGACCTCGTCGCCATCATGAAACGCAAATACATAATCGGGCCAGCCCGACCGAAATAAAGTTTTATGCGAGCCCTTTTGACGCTTGATCTGCCAACCGATGCGTTCTAATGCGGCGAGGACCCTTCGCGCCTTTGCCGATCTCCAACTGCTCATGCCGCGAGAAAGATGTTGTCAACCTGCATCGGTAAGTTTTCACCATTCTCAAGACGGTCGGCGATCACCCGAAGTGCAAGTGTTTTCACATTACGGATCGCATCCTCTTTCGTGGCGCCATAAACGAGGACGCCATCAAGCTCATCCACCTCGGCGATCCAGCGGCCGTCGTCTTCTTGTTCAAGTTCGATAGTTAAATTCATATTCTTATTTGTAATGCGTTATAAGAACAACTTTTCCGTCTTTTTGCCGTATCTTGGCGAATGCCGCACCGCCTACCATCTGTGATGGGTCTTTCACTTTGCTTGTACCTGAAGTGAACCGCTAACTTCCCAGATTCCATTTTTTAGTTTAGCCTCGTATGGCTTTTCACTTTCAATATGCTCCTGACCGTAAATAGGAATCCAAACTTTGACTGCAATATCAATCGCCGCTTGTTCATCTTCAACAAAACCACTAGGAACAGGCGTTGCCGAAGCGGGAGTTGAGTTCCCATTTTGCGCCGCGGCATTAGTTGAGTTGGATATCTGTGCCGTATTTGATTGCGTTGATGTGCATGTGCATAAGAGCAATGCGAGAAGACCGAACACAGCATAGATCGTAATACTCAACTTCATAAAAATGCGTATCTCTACCCGCCGCGTCTCTGCCTAACCAACCGCTCCTTCGAGTTTCAGGCCGAGGAGTTTTGTTGCTTCGACGGCATATTCCATCGGCAGTTCGCGAAAGACCTCTTTGCAAAAGCCGTTGATGATGAGCGAGACGGCGTCCTCTTGCGAGATGCCTCGTTGCTGAAGATAAAAAAGCTGCTCTTCGCTGATCTTCGAGGTCGTTGCCTCGTGTTCGACACGGGCGGTGTTGTTCATCACCTCGATATAGGGAAAAGTGTTCGCCTCGCACTTTGAACCGATGAGCATCGAGTCGCATTGTGTATAGTTTCGCGCACCTTCTGCCTTCGGCATTACCTTCACCAAGCCGCGATACGAGTTGTTCGAGCGGCCGGCCGAGATGCCTTTTGAGACTATCGTGGACTTCGTATTTTTGCCCAGATGGATCATCTTCGTGCCAGTGTCGGCGATCTGTGCATGGTTCGTGAGCGCTACCGAGTAGAATTCACCGATCGAGTTATCACCCTGCAGGATCACGCTCGGATATTTCCACGTGATCGCCGAACCCGTCTCGACCTGTGTCCACGAAATTTTCGCATTCGTACCGCGGCACGCACCGCGTTTTGTGACGAAATTGAAAATGCCGCCTTTGCCGTTCTCATCGCCCGCATACCAGTTCTGCACTGTCGAATATTTGATCTCAGCGTTATCGAGGGCAACGAGTTCGACCACCGCCGCGTGCAGTTGGTTGGTGTCGAACTGCGGTGCCGTGCAGCCTTCATTATAGGCAACATAGCCGCCCTCTTCCGCGACGATCAGCGTACGTTCGAACTGACCCGATTCTTGCGTGTTAATGCGGAAATACGTCGATAATTCCATCGGGCAGCGAACGCCTTTCGGAATAAAGCAGAACGAGCCATCCGAGAAGACCGCTGAATTCAACGCAGCAAAGAAGTTGTCGCCGACGGGCACGACCGAGCCGAGATACTTTTTGACAAGATCGGGATAGTCCTTGATCGCCTCGCTGAACGAGCAAAAGATCACGCCCGCCTTTTCGAGTTTCGCTCGATAGGTCGTCGCCACCGACACGGAATCAAAAACGGCATCAACGGCAACATTCGCAAGCTGTTTTTGTTCCGAGAGCGGAATACCGAGCTTCTCGAATGTCTTGATGAGTTCGGGATCGACCTCATCCATCGAAGCCTTTTTCTTTTTTTGCTTCGGAGCGGCGTAATAGGTAATGTCCTGAAAATCGAGATCGGGATATTTGAAATTCGCCCAGTAGCTCGGCTCCGTCATCTTGAGCCATTGACGATAGGCCTTTAGGCGAAACTCGAGCATCCAATCAGGCTCATTCTTTTTTGCAGAAATAAGCCGGATCGTATCCTCGCTCAGACCTTTCGGGATCGTCTCTGTCTCGATATCTGTAACGAAACCGTATTTGTATTCCCGATTTGTTAATAATTCCACTGCTGTTGACATAATTTCGTGGTGCCCGTCGTTTACGCCCTTACTTCGTGCGGGCGTCTGCATTACACCGGCTCGACCGTCCTGTCTATCGAATAGACCTTATGAAACATTGCATCGACAGATCGTTCGCTGCCCACAAGCTGGGC
>JADYZI010000298.1 GCA_020853255.1 Acidobacteriota bacterium | reverse complement strand
TCTCAAATGACGGGATGCTGATGACACTTGGTTCCTGTTCACCGAAATAACCCTGAAAAAACTCAAGATCGCATGACCATGCGTCGAGTTCGGCGTTGCTCTCGGCCACGATCGCAAGCTTCTTGCCGGTCGCCGCGCGCAGCCGCGCAAGAACGTACGCCTTTGCCGAGCTGGACGTAAGTTGGCTAATTGTAATGATACGCTGTCCGCCAAGGACGGCACGTTTCAGTTCGTCGAATTCTTCTCCCACAAACACACCTAGCCGCAGAAAACATTCCCGGCGCCGGGCAGAACGTTTTCCTGCGGTCCGTTCTATTTTGCCACAATCGGCGTAAATTTGCGTTTATGCGCGGTGCGTCTATAATCGAGCCTTTCGACATTGAGTTACAATGGAGCAATGCGATCCTCTTCGGTACTCGGTTAGTTGAACTTGTACCACGTATTATTCAACGCAGAGGACGCAGAGCGACCTTATAAATTATCGAATTTATGACCATTCCGGCATTTGACGAAATTATTGAACCCAACGACCAGACCGCGGCACGGGCGGAGCATTTGGAAAAGCTGCGTGAGTTGACCGGCAACGTTTACCCGAACAAGTTTGTGCGGTCCAGGTTGACCGGCGGCGAGGATACCATCACCGCGCTCAGGCGATTTCCGCAGATCGCCGAGATCGAACACGAGATGGGCCTAGTTAAAGAGAACCTGGCCGAAGGCGAACGGCCGCCGGCGGATATAAAAGAATTATTCAACGAAAAACTGAAAAAGCTTGGTGCGGTCCGTATAGCCGGCCGATTGACAACGCCGCCGCGCGGAAATTTTGTTCATCTGACCGACGGCATTGGCAAGCTGCAGATATATGCAAAGAAAGGCCAGTTTGTTTTCGTCAAGAACGACGCGGACGGCACGGTCGATGCGGAGAATGCCTGGGCAGCGTGGGGAATGATAGATCACGGCGATTTCGTTGGCGTGGAAGGCTATCTGTTTGTCACAAATACGGGCGAGGTTTCGGTGCATGTCGAGAAACTGCAATTTCTGGCAAAAGCAATGCTGCCGATGCCGGACAAGATGCACGGTATTGCCGACCCTGAGATACGCCAGCGGCAAAGGTATGCAGACCTTATTGCATCGAGCCTCCAGATCAAGTCAGAACCGCCTGCGTCAGCGGGCGGACAGGAACTTGGCGCAGGATCGAACGTTGACACTGAAGGCCCAGAACTTACAACACGCGAAGTTTTCGAACGCCGTGCAAAGATAATCTCTTCGATGCGGCGCTTTCTCGAAGACCACGGCTACATCGAGGTCGAGACACCTATGCTCACGCCAAAGGCGACCGGAGCCGCCGCGAAGCCATTCGAGACGCATCACAACGCGCTCGACATACCTCTCTACGCCCGTATCGCGCCCGAGCTTTATCTAAAACGCCTCGTCGTCGGCGGTTTCGAAAAGGTCTATGAACTAAACCGCAACTTTCGCAACGAAGGCATTTCGTACAAGCATAACCCGGAATTCACGATGCTCGAATTTTATTGTGCGTATATGGATGTCAACGGGATGATGGATTTCTGTGAGGAACTGATCCGTGAGAGTGTGCGACACGCGACGGGTGGTTTGACGGTCGAATATGAGGGTAATCTGATCGATTTTGGAAAGTTTAGGCGGATCTCGATGCTCGATGCTGTAGGCGGAAACCTGAGCGGTAGCGAGGGTGCCCCACTCAGTACAGATGCGACGGGCACACTCCCTACCGGTCGTGTTTCTGCCTTGAGCGATACGGCACTTGTCGAAGCATTTGAGGAGACGGTCGAGCCAAATCTGATCCAGCCGACTTTCATCATTGACTTCCCAAAATCCATCTCGCCACTGTCGAAGGCCTCGCCTGAGAATCCGCAGGTCGCCGAGCGGTTCGAGCTGTTTATAAATGGCATGGAGGTCGCGAATGGTTTTAGTGAATTGAACGATCCAAAGGAACAATACGAACGCTTTGTCGATCAGATGGCGGAACGCGAACGCGGCGATGACGAGGCGATGGTTTTGGATGAGGATTACATCCGTGCACTCAGTTATGGAATGCCGCCGGCGGCGGGCATCGGGATCGGGATCGACCGGCTTGTGATGCTGCTGACCAATCGGCACTCAATACGCGACGTCATCCTTTTCCCGCATATGCGGCCTGAGAAAAGGTCGGGCGAAGACGAAACGGCGGAGGCTGCGTAGATCGCGGAGCGCGGCCGCTCTACCGGAAATTGTGTGACACGACCTCGGTCGTGATCTCTATCAACGGGATAAAGTGCAAGGCCTTCAGCATTCCGCGTTCTTCGAAAATTCCTTTTATGATCAGAAAATCGCTTTGATTTATCACGGCCCTATATTTTTCGAACACATCGGGCATAACGACAAAATTTGAAAAGCCGGTCTCGTCTTCAAGCGTGATGAAGACCACGTTGTTCGCCGTCATAGGGCGCTGGCGGATGATGACGGCGCCGGCGGCGGAAACGATCTGGCCTTTTTTTAGGGCCAGTGTCTGTCTTGATGTCAGGACGCCTCGCTTATTCAGTTCCTCGCGAAAAAAACTGACCGGATGTTTGCCGATGGAGATGCCGGTCCTCCGCAGGTCGGCATCGACGAGTTCGATGCCTTCCATTCTTTTAATAAAGGCCGGCGACCGCGAAGATCCATCCTGTTCTATCTCGAACAATTCTCCTTTGGGTTGGATTGCCAACTCCGACTGCCAGAGAGCTTCACGGCGGTGTACCGTGTTGTCAAAGTTCAATGCACCGGCAAGGCTAAGGGCGCGTATCTCGCGTTTATTTATTTCAGGCACGCGGCGGATGAGGTCTTCGATGCTGGTGTAGGGAATTCGACAACAACTCCCCTCCTTACCAAGGAGGGGTGGATGCCCGCGTCTTTCAGCGGGCAGACGGGGTGGTTCTTTGCTTGCGGAGTGTTCGAAGTTATTCAGAGTTGACTCATCGCCGTGTTTGGAAGAACCACCCCGGCCTTCGGCCACCCCTCCTTGGTAAGGAGGGGAGCCAGGACGGTCGCGTTCGGCAACAATGGCTTCGGCAATCTCTGTTCTTAATCCTCGAACATATTTCAGGCCGACGCGGACGGAGAAAGGAGAGGCATTCCGCATTCCGCATTCCGCGTTCCGCATTAGAGGAGGCCTGACTTCTTCGATCTTGAAAAGATAGTCCGAGCGGTTTATATCGACCGGAAGAAAATGCAGGCCGTGGCGTTGGGCGTCTTTTACGAGCGTTGCGGCGGAGTAAAATCCGAGCGGGTAATTATTGAACATCG
>JADYZI010000297.1 GCA_020853255.1 Acidobacteriota bacterium | reverse complement strand
TCTTGACTCCCTGCCGGCTCGTTGTCGCGTAAACCCCGACCACCTGTCCGTCGCCGCCAAGTTCCTGAATAGGAATGTCCAAGGCCATTAGGTGAAGGTTAAATCCGCCCTGCGAATCCTTGCCCGGCGAACGCAGCCTGAGCAGATCAAAAACCGATTGGATGTCGGCGTAAAACCCGTCGTCCCGCTGGCCCGCAAACGCCACGTAACCGCGGCTAAGATCAGCAATTGACTGCTGCGTGTACCGGTCCAGTTGGCCTCCGGTAGCAACACCCGCCTTCGCGGGGTTCTCACCGTTGTCACCCTGGTTGTAGAACGGCGTGGCATTTCCCTGGTTATTTGGCGGAACGATGCCCTGCCCCAGCGGCGTGATACGGCGTGTGCGGTTGTCAACCTTGGTCACCGTATAGCGCTGTATCAGGTTTTGCGATGCGTCACCGACGTTCTGTACCACGCCTGTGTACGATTGCAGGATCGTGTTGCGATTTCTGAACGTCGTGTTGAACCGAAATTGATAACTGAACGTCGCTCGTCCGGCTGCAACATCACTGCCCACCGCCACATGGATCTGATAGAGCACGTTATCGTCAAAGTTATACTTGTTCGGGCCGATTCCCGGCTCCTGGTGTGGATAAACACCTAGGGCCACGACCAAGGATTTCTGTTGACCCGCTTCCTCATCGACAAACGCGTAAACGTCGGTCGTATTTGCGGACGGGTCGCGCGTGATCAACGGCGCATCCATATGGCTCGAAGCGAGCGATGGAACACTCATTAACGGCGTGGCCAACAGGGCCACTAATAGGAAGGCCAGCCCGCGTTTTGATCTCTGAAATAAGTTGTACATTGAAAACTACCTCCGAAAAGTCTTGTTAAACGGCAGCCTTGCTCGCCGAAGCAAATGCGAAAAGATCGCCGGTTGTTGGTCTACAAAGCCGCTAGGTAACGGGCAAGGATCTCGCGTTCACCAGGCAGCAGCATTTGCTGAATGGCCTTTGCCTGATCCAATCGGCGTTCTGCTTCGTCTCGCCTACCCAACTTCGCGGCAATTACTCCCGCATGAAAAAATATTCTTGCGTCCTTCGTCCCGATGACGAGGGCCTTCGTGATCTCTGTGTGGGCTTCTTCCGTTCGGCCTGCGTTGAGAAGCGTCCATGCAAGAGCGTCGTGTGAAAAAATATCGCCGCGTTTCTTGATCTCTTCCGTCGCAAGAGCAAGCGCCGCTTCGGCCCGCTCACCGCGTGTCGCAAGAAAAAGCGCGTAGGTCCTTGGATCTTCAACTGCGCCTTTTTGCGCGAGTTCAGTTTCAACAATTCGAGATTCCTCCTCTTTTGCCGCAACGCGCAATGCATCCGCCAACGTCCATTGATACTCCGGAAGCCGGTCTAACTCAGCTGCTTTTTCCAAAGGCTCGATCGCTTCGATAGCTTTGTCTTGCGCGAGCAGAATGCGTCCCCTTGCCAACAAGGCCGGTGCGTAGTCCCTGCGAAACTCGAGCGCCGCCGTACACGCTGCATCCGCCTCTCTCAAATTCCCGGCCTGCAATTCATAAAGAGCTAGCCGCGCGTAAACCCACGCCGATGAATCGGATTCGCTTCGGCTGGCACTGTTCGATGCAAGGCGCATTAGTGCGATCGCTCCGTTAAGATCGCCGCTGAGCCAACGCGTGTGGGCCGCCCGTGAATACGATTGAAGATCAGGGCGCATATCGACCATCTTTTGATATGCCGCGACCGCCTCGTCAAACTTGCCCTCGTCCATCAGCACATCGCCGAGCAAGCCAAGATCGAATGGAATGCCGCGCTGTTTGATCAGATCACGAGCCACTGCTTCTGCTTCTTGAAACCGATGCATGCTGTGCAGAGCGTGCCCGCGTAATAGCAAGGCTTCGGCACTGCCTTGGCCCTTACTTTCCATGCAAAGCGCGCTTTGCTCCGCAAGCCTGTAAAACCCGGCATCGTAGCTTTCACGCGCCTTCTCGACAAATGCCCATCCAAGCCGCTCAAGCGCCGACGAACGATCTTCCTGTTCACGCGAACGCCGCTGCCAGTCGGCAATTTCCTTGTCGATCAATGAACCCCCGTTCAACGGCGACAGCGCGATCAGGCACGGCTCGATCGTTAATGAAAGTTCGTTCCGCTTTGCTTCCGGAGGCAAACCCGCCCGATCGCCGCAACCGGCCAACTCAAAGATGAGAAGGAACAAGAGTAAAGGAGTTAAATATCCCTTGATCCAAGCCGCGGCCCCCTTGCCGCTATGTATCATGATCATCATTGTGCGGAAAACCCTCCGAATGCCTGTAACATCGGCACACTTCTCCCAGCGGACACATCATTCCTGGTCCGATAAATTCTGAAAAAGGCTGATCGAGCTAACTCAACGCTTCGAAATGCAAAGCCAAAAGAAGCCCTGACTCGCCGTCCTCGATAACGCTATAACCCATATACGGCGGGTTTAATTGTTTTGGATTCAATTCGATAAAAAATTAAAATGTTTCGCCGAAAGGTAGTTCACCGTCAAGCTGAAATATTGTCGGAGTAGTTGCCGGTATTTTTGTGGATAATCGGAGAACGCCACTTTTCTCAAACGATAACTGATGACAAGCCTTCGTAGTTTTGCGATTGGCGCCAATACGAAACAAGTGGAAGGCAGGTGGATCGTGGGCACGCGTATCCGATGTTGTGGTCAAATAGCTAAGGGGCGACCGGAAGGCATGGAATCATCTTGGCGCACCGCCGTTCTGCTACATTCCCTACCACAGCGGCCAAAACAGGCGTTTCGGCAAAATTGCTGAAACGCCCGTAAATCCTGGAGCCGGTGAAGGGACTTGAACCCCCGACCTGATGATTACAAAATCGATTTGGGCATTTTTCACTGACTGTCGCCTACCGTTATCTAATTGCATTTACTAGACTTATCGATTTCGCCAAAAATCCCATATCACCCCAAAACTGCACAGACTCCCTACATTTTTCACTACAGTGCGCCGGCTGTTAGTATTCTCGCATTATGAGCTGGTTTGATCGATTAGTTGGATTTCAAGAAAGTAATCCTGAGCAAGTTCGCGAGAATCTGGTGCTTGACGGGACTCGGATCACATCGCTTGTGAATGGCCGGGTGATGAACTGCGGAACGCTTGAGATTCCATCCTTGGCCGAGTTGCGGGAACAAGTTAGATCGACAGCTCCAGTCAGCTCGAAGGTCTCGCTAAGAGAGGTCGTCGGAAACGTCCGGGAGATGCATGGCGAACCTCAGAAGGCGAACGCACTATTTCAGGTGGCCTCTCAATTCAGCCTGCTCGAGATGACGTCGCCGCACGTTACACCTGAGAAAGGGATCGGCATCTACGAACATGACCCGACGCAAGGACCCGCATGTGCAATTGCCGCTGGGGCCGGGACGATCTATCGAAATTACTTTGTGCCGGTCAATGGACGGGTCGGACAGACGAGCGACAACCAACTGGATTGTCTGAAAGATCTCGGCAGTCTGCTGGGTAACGACGGCGATCGTCTGTGGAGGATGAGTAACGGATACGTTCAGGCGACCTCTGCGGCTGCATTAGAGGAGATATTTGAAAAGATCCATTCCATCTCAGATGTCGATTTGCTTTGCGAAAGCCTGCGAATCGGTATTCAATCGGATACAGAAGTTACGGACGAGAACGTCGGCCACCGTGTGACCCAGGCATTCTGCTCTGGCCTGCCGCTTGGCGGATACACAAATTTCAGTTCAGATCTTTGGGAGCCGTTTGCACGCTTGGTGCTTGAGGCGTGCTATGAAGCGACAATTTGCGCGGCGATACTGAACGCGTCGAATACCGGAAGCAATAAGGTCTACCTAACGCTTGTTGGCGGTGGCGTTTTCGGAAACGATCCTTCCTGGATCGTAGATGCAATCGATAGAGCCCTGAGTAAATACGCCGACTACGGTCTTGACGTAGCCATCGTCAGCTATCGGTCACCGAACCCGGCGCTCACGGGCCTTCTCGACAAATACGACTAGAGAGGAATGCGGAATCTATCTTGATCTGCAAAGGACCTGACGAAACTTTCCTGAAGACTGTTTTCAATTGTGCCGGGTCGAGCGGTCCTAACTAATTGGATCGCATCTCCACCAGCCAGCTCCCAGTTCGAAGCCGCTATGGAAATACACGCTGCGACCGTACCGGCTCGGCCGAGACCGCCCTTGCAATGCACAGCTATCTTCTTCTTTGCTCGAAGCTCGTCAACAACCTGATCGACCATCGACAAAAACGAGTCAAGGTCCTTCGGCTCGCCCATGTCTCGGATCGGAAATCGAATTGTGCGAATACCGGCTTCTTTAGCCTTTCCTACAAGTTCTGGTATGCATAGCTCCCCAAGCTCACGGTCCTCAATTAGCGACACTAGAACCTTGACGCCGTAATGCTCACGCATCCGCCCCAGGTCAACCACTAGATCGCGATCCCACGCCGGGCCGCTTACAGGGTTCAGCTGCTTCTTGCCCGGCGCGAAGGTCATCCCCAATTGATCCAATATCGGAAACGCAACACTCCTGATGAAATCGATTCTTATCGGGAAGTCTGACGATGTTCTGGATCTCATAGTGGTAGGCGATTCTCCGTTTTCCCGGGCGTCTAATTCCACCGCCTGCAATGCCGGTGAGGGACACACAAAATTATTTCCTACAACTTAAAGAATCCAAGGTCTTGCGAGTTTGGTCCATCAACCACCATAGAACGATCTAGAAATCTGTTGAATTCTTCACACGATGTTTCAGGAAGCAACGCACAGCTATGACAGGCGGCGAGGTTGCACGAATCAGGCCCTTGACCGCTTATGGCCCCCAGCTCGCGACAGACGGGGTCGGACGAGCACCATTCAGCACTTTCGATAGCGCGACGAAATATAGGTTCGAAATATCCCGGTTTGCCCATACGAACTAGTCCTCCCATCGTGCCTTCAGAGTCTCCCGCAGCGGTGTATACCAAAATGCCCGCCATTGGACTCGTTACCGAATCGGACACATATAGCCTTTCTC